>JARCMB010000141.1 GCA_030248825.1 Pseudanabaenaceae cyanobacterium MP8IB2.15
CTCACCTGAGCCTTTACTCCTGTGTTTGAGCCAGATGCTTGTCTTGCTCTGTCTGCTCTATCTGCACGATCGACTGTCCGATCGATCGAGGTGGTTGTGGATTGGCTTGGGGATCTGCTTTGGCGTGGGCATGGCAACAAAAGTAACTTTTCTGCCGATAATTCTCAGTTTTTTGCCGATCGCTGGGTTCAAACTCAAATTTTTGGCACTTTTAGTGGCAATGCTCAGTTTCGCGATTGCGACTTTGCCGATTGTGAACCAATATCCACGCATGTTTGGCTGGTTGACTTCGATCTCTACCCACACTGGGCAATATGGCTCTGGGAATGAGGGAGTGATTGATGTTGCCAACATTCCTCAAACGCTCAACCGCTTAGTTACTGGCAATCCGTTCTACTTTAGTCTGATTGTCTTATCAACTGGCGGATGGCTATGGTTTCGCTTCCAAAGTCGGCAAGAGCGTGAACAGATCGATCGCGAGACGATGATCGCATCCCAGAAATTGCTCAAGGTGCTGGGTATAATTCTGGCGATCGCTTGGGTTCAGATTGCAATCACGATCAAACATCCTGCGGCTCATTACCTCATGCCATCGTTGGGACTGAGCGGACTGCTGATTTTCGTCCAAGTTCGTCTGTGGCAAATTACCGCCGCTCACCGCCACTTATTAACGATCGAAAGATGGCTGAGTGTTGCCGTTTTGACAATTTGTCTATCGATCGCTAGCAGTCAGATTTGGAGCACAGTGAGTACAACGATCTCCTTTGCGAATGACTATACTCAAGAACTCACCAAGACCCAAACTTCGATCGATCGAAATTACCCCACTTGTCTACGGGTACGCTACTATATCTCACCTTCCCAAGCTTATGCTCTAGCCGTTGGAGATGAATATTCGGGGGGGTGAATTTTCGGCTCAACTTTACCAGATCGATCCCGAAGCAGTCTTCTATCATCAGTGGGGACGCATCTATCACTCTTTCGATCGACGCTTGGAGGTAAATGATCTCCTAGCGCGGGGTAAAGGCTGCGTGATTTTGGACGGTTCTCCATTCGCATTCAAAACGCCGTACTTACCAGACGAAAAGTTGCAGCAGGTTTATTTAGGGAAATACGAAGCTCTCTACCGGATCGTGACTAATTAGCTCAATCTTTCTAATTAGTTAATCTGAGCTTAGTAAAACCTTAATCGCCATCCGACAAACTTAACTCTAGGTTTAGATCAAGCCGTAGTTAAGATTTAGAAAATTAATGAGCAAGTACTTTCATTTCCAGTGGAAGAGTACACCGTGTATCCTGTTATTGAGCATGACTGTAAGTCTGATTCCAATCCTTACTCCAGTTCAGGCTGAGACAAAGCAGGTCAGGCTAACTCTAGATTCCAACAATGGTCAAAGCTTTGAATTATTGATCGATCAGGCTGAATCTATCGCCAAATCAGCTTTAGAACAGGAATTTGGGAGTAAAGATACGACAGCCGTCTCAATCATAGTTTCAGGAGATCGAAATGGACAGATCGCACCAATTTTGTCCTTAAATGTATCTCGATCGCAATGGCAATCCACCCCAAAAATTCGACATTGGACCCGATATCTCAATGGAGCTCCAGAGATCTTGTTAGGCTTTGTTGCGCCTCGCGTATCAAGATCGTCAGATTTGGCGACAAGTCGGACAAATGCAATTGTTTCTCTTGCCTCTCCAGAGACTGCTCCATCCTTTATCCCATCACCAAATTTATCTCAAACAGAAGTTGCCGCAATTCAAGCAGACATGGCTAGAAAAGAAATCCGCGAATCTCAGCCAGGATTTAGAGATGATTGAGTCGATCGACACAAGTTTGCCTGAACGGCTGTTCAGGGGTTACGAAATTTCAGAGGCTTTCCCAAGTAAAAAGTTGGACTGTTAACCAATACTTCAACTCAGCTTAACTTTGTGGCGATAGATTGAATTTGGGGGATTTTGCGATCGAGGCAACCTTCCTCCTCAAATGTCTCAAAGCGAAATTACAAATAGAGCGATCTAATTTATATTTGCTAACGAATAAATTTCCCTAGTAGAGAAGGAGTTATATGTCTAGTCTTAGCCGTAGGCAACTGCTTACATTTTTTGGTGCTAGTGCTGGTGCCGCAGTATTTTCTGATACGTTTGGCAGTAGTGTTCTGGGAATCTTTGGTGGGGATTCTGGTATTGCCTCAGCGCAATTACCCACATCATTCACGCCAGTTCGCCTTCCTCATCCTCTGCCAATCTATGCAGAGAAAAGAAGCTTCATGGCAACAGGACTGAATAGTGGGGCTTTCATGCAACCCACTGGAGTTCAGAATCTTACTAGCTTCACTGCCCAAGATACTGTTGTAGTTCCACCAGAGTATGAATCCTATGTGATCGTTAGCTGGGGCGACAAAGTATTCTCCAACACTGAAGAGTACTTCGGTTACAACTGCGACTGGACTGGGTTCACGCCCATTGGCGGCAACCTAAATGATGGCTACCTTTTCGTTAACCACGAGTACAATAGCTTCCCAATTTCTAGATTAGCTCCTGAGGCACCTGCTGACCTAGCTGGCTTTGCTGAATCTGGTCCTATAGTTATTCCAGGCTTTCCTAATGTGGCTGGCAGTCAGGCACTTTATGGCGAATTCTTCTATAACATGGGTGGTTCAGTTGTTCGTATCACTAAGAGCAACGGACGTTTCCGCGTAGTTAGCGATCCTAATAATCGCCGTTATCATGGTTTGTCAGGTCTCGGTATTAACAGCACTCGCGCCGATGGCTTCCAGACCATTACCTCCTGGGGAACCAAGAGCTATCAGATCGGTGACCAAAAATGGCTAGAAGGTACAGGTCCTGCTGCAACTGACGTATTCACTAATGTCAATGCCGATGGACTAGGTAACAAAATCATCGGTACAGCCTACAACTGCTCAGGTGGTTATACTCCCTGGGGTAATGCGCTCTCCTGTGAAGAAAACTTTCAGGCTTCGGCTGGTCTTTTCTTTGTCGGTGTAACAGAAGCTGTTTTGCCAAACGGTAGTCAGACCAGTTATTCGGCTGGTACTACTGGCGCTACTTTCGGTCTGGTTGGGGAGAAATACGGCTGGGTAGTTGAAGTCGATCCTACTAACCCTACCTTCCGTGCCAAGAAGCACACTGCATTGGGTCGTTTTCGCCATGAGAACGTAGCTCTGCGAGTCGAAGCTGGTAAAAAGCTAATTGCCTACCAGGGAGATGATCGCCGTGGCGGTCATACCTGGAAATATGTCAGCAGTGGCACAGTTACAACGCCAACTGACAAAAATAACAGCAACCTATTTGCATCAGGAACTCTCTACGTTGCTAAGTTCAACGCCAACGGTACTGGAACTTGGATTCCTCTCGTGCTGAGTACTGCCGTAGATCCTGCTACTCCATCTGTACTGGGTTCGGCTGAAGCGGCGGCGCGGGGCGGTATTGTTAGCAACAACGGTAACACCAACCTGCCTCGCCGTGCAGGTATTGCAGGACAAGCTACTAATGGCGGCGCACTGAGAGTTCTCACTACTGGTATTCCTTCAGCGGGTTTAACCGAAACTCAAGCGATCGACAGCTACAAAACCAAGGGCGCTACTAAGGCAGTAGGCAATGTGTTCCTATCTGACTACTACACTTCCCAAGGTGCAATTCTATCTGATGCTTTCCTAGCTGCAAATCTGGCTGGTGGAACGCCCACTGCCCGTCCTGAAGATTTGGAAGTGAACCCACTTAATGCGAGAGAAATCTTTATCGCCTACACTGACGGCGCACCAGGTGGCGATGGCTATCCTGATTCCCGTGTGTTTCAGGTATCCAAGTACACTACCAGTGTTAACGATACTCAGCAGTCAGGTGGTCTTTACAAGATTGTTGAAGATAGCACCGATGGTACTGGCTTAACTTTCACTTGGTCAAAATTCAAGCAAGGTGGTGAAGCTGGTTCAATTGCGGGTGTTGGCTTTGCTAACGTTGACAACCTGGCATTCGATCCTCAAGGTAACATCTGGGGCGTAACCGATATGTCTACGGGCTTGCACAATGGTTTTAACACGGGTGCTGCTGGCACTCAGACTGCAATTAACCATGCGATCGCTGGTAATGTTTCTAGTTTAGTTGGCTGTTTTGGTAACAACTGGCTATTCTTTATTCCTACCACTGGTCCTGACGCAGGCAAACTAGCTCCCTTTGCCTATGGCCCAACTCGTTGCGAAATGACTGGACCAACATTTGTTGGCGACAGTTTAATTCTTGCGGTTCAACACCCTGGCGAAGATTGCCCATATGATCCTCCATCCAATCTCAGCCGTACGGTCGAGATGCTGGCGCTGAATGGCACTCTATTTAATCAAACCCGAACAGTTCCTCGTGGCAGTAACTGGCCGAGCAACTTACAGGGTAAAACTGGAGTTAATGCGGTTCCTAAACCTTCTGTAATTGGTATTCGACGTAAGCAACCTCTGCCTGGTGGAACTTTCGTCTAAGTAACTTGACTTCAATTAAAACCTAGAACAGAAAACCCTGCCCATATGAAATATGAGCAGGGTTTTTATTACGCAGATCTCGAAAAATTAAAGTGATGTTCAGAAATCTAAATCAAAGTAATAGCAGTATTGGTTATAGCAGTGTTTAAAGTGGCGATCGCCACCGAAGCAGACCCACCTACACCATCAACATCAAAGAAAAGTCCTCGAGTTGTGGTGTTAAAGATAAATCTCTGATCGGCAGTAGTCGCTGAGGTAACGCCTGCACCAGAACCAAACCGAGAGGCTGCCAGTGTGCCAAATTCAAATAATCCAAAATTGAAAGCATCGAACTGAATTGCGTCAGTGCCGACCACAAAATCAGTGATTGTATCTATACCTTCGGCTGGAAAGTTAAATCGGAAGGCATCGGCTCCAGTTCCACCTGTTAAGGTGTCATTGCCAGTGCCACCAACTAAAGTGTCGGCTCCGTCTTCACCAGACAGACTGTCATTACCACCGCCAAAGGATTCATCAAGGAAGTCGCTACCAGTACCACCAATCAGGGTATCGCTGCCAGTGCCAAAAGTCTGAATCAGGTCATCGCCACCGCCACCAATCAGCAGATTGTTGCCGCCATCGTCCTGTATGGTGTCTGAAGTAGAACCTCCGATGATTGTGTCATTGCCAGTACCACCAAATAACGCAGCAGGTAAAATCTGTGTGAAGACTTCGATGCTGCTGAAGGTATTGCCACTACCTGGCAAAGTCTCGGCAGGGTCAAAGAAGAAATATGTATCAATTCCATCACCGCCGAAAACGGCATTAAATCCGCCGCCGCCGATTATGGCATCATTACCAGCCCCACCAACAAGTGTATCGTTACCTTCTCCACCATTGAGTGAGTCATTGCCTAAGCCACCATCGACATAGTCGTTGCCATTCCCAGAGAACACTGTGTCCAATCCTGCATAGCCGTATATGGTGTCGTTAAAATTGTCAAGTTGGATGATGGTTTCAGTCAGGTTATTACCTAGCACCAGCCTACCGTTACCTGAAGGAATAGTTGTAGCCATTGATGATTGACCTCCTCAACGTTGTTTATCTTAATTTCTAATGACTTCACTTTTGTGAGAGCCTAAGCTTACGATACCGATATTTTTTGGGTTTATGGCTTTGGTTAAGCCCATTTAAGTAAAATTTATTCTGTTTTTAACCTTTATGACCTTTATGATTAAGTTCTGAAATTTGAGTCCTAACTCACTTAGCCAGCCAATCGCTAATCGGTTTAAACATCGCGAACTATGCTGCTGTCGAATTGAACATGTATGGATATAACCAAGCAAAAAGTTTTTGAGATCGTAGTTCCCAATGTGGCAATTACCAGATCGATCGCACTGACCTTAGCGAATCTCTTAGAAACTGGAATTATCCTCTTGCTAGAAGGAAACTTAGGCAGTGGCAAGACAACTTTTGTGCAAGCTTTAGGCGAAGGATTGGGGATCTCAACCTCGATTACCAGCCCGACATTCACGCTGATCGATGAGTATACGGATGGTCGGATACCTCTCTACCACATGGATCTGTATCGTCTCGATCCTGCTCAGGTAAAGCATTTACATCTGCAAGAATACTGGCGGGGGATCGATTTTCCCTTGGGGATTGTGGCGATCGAATGGTCAGAAAGGCTGGGTATGGAGTTGGCAGATTATCTCAAAATTGAGCTGAGCTTACAAAAAAGCGATCGAGAAGAAGATCTCGATCGCCGTCTGATTAAATTTAAAGCTCAAGGAGATCGATCGATTTCGATCCTGACAAGCCTAGAGCGAGGAATTATCCTTACTTCTTGATATCCTTAGCCATTTTACGGAACATATCCATGTTGGTGTCGTTATTTGCTTTGCTAGTCTGTTGTTTGGGTTCGGGTTGACTAAAGGTTTCTGATTTTATAACTTCTGGATTGAAAACTGCCCGATCGGAACTGAGCTTTTCCATTGATGAAATCACTTCTATTCCCTCTAGATCGTTATTACTAAGCGTCTTTGGGTAAGACTTTCTCACAGCTTTAGCAGTTCGCATATAATCAATATCACCATAGGTCTTGGATGAGTCAGCATCAAGAAAAAATTCTCTCGAATCTTTTTTCGCTTCGGCATTTTCATCTGCTACTTTTTTGGATTTCGAGCCAAATAAGCCTCTAATAAAACCAGTCATAAGTTTTTAGTATTGTTTTTGTTACTTTACTTAATATATTTACACAAATCAGTCTAGCTTTCTTGCTTCTTCCCAGATTTCTAGTGGACATAACCATCACTTAAGGTATTCAGGCGTGATAGCATAGCTTGGCGGGAAGCTAGGAAGGTTTTAGGAGAAAGATGGTGTCAGATTTAGATTTGTTGGCGAAAGTAGACCCCACGATCGCACTGCTTATTAACAAAGAATTGGGCAGACAGCGCAGCAATATCGAATTAATTGCCAGCGAAAATTTTGCCTCGCGTGCAGTGATGGCAGCGCAGGGATCGGTACTGACAAACAAATATGCCGAAGGTCTACCAAGCAAGCGTTATTACGGCGGTTGTGAGTTTGTTGATGAAATCGAGTCGATCGCGATCGACCGTGCCAAACAATTATTTGGCGCAGCCCATGCCAATGTCCAGCCCCACTCAGGCGCACAGGCAAACTTTGCGGTATTTCTGTCGTTGCTCGAACCAGGCGACACGATCATGGGGATGGATTTGTCGCACGGTGGACACCTCACCCACGGATCACCCGTCAACGTTTCGGGGAAATGGTTTAAGGTCGTGCAATATGGCGTAAGTCCGACCACCGAGCAGCTAGATTACGACCTGATTCGCGAGCTAGCTCTAAAACACAAGCCCAAATTGCTGATCTGTGGCTATTCAGCCTACCCACGCGCGATCGAGTTCGATAAATTCAGATCGATCGCTGATGAAATTGGGGCTTATTTGCTGGCAGACATTGCTCACATTGCGGGATTAGTAGCTTCAGGACATCATCTCAACCCGATTCCTTACTGTGATGTCGTGACCACAACCACGCACAAAACTTTGCGTGGTCCTCGCGGTGGCTTGATCTTGACTCGCGATCCTGAGTTGGGCAAAAAATTTGATAAGGCTGTATTTCCTGGCACACAAGGCGGCCCCCTAGAGCATGTGATCGCGGCGAAAGCTGTCGCTTTTGGTGAAGCTCTCCAACCAGAATTTAAAACCTACTCTGGTCAGGTGATTGCGAACGCTCAGGCTATGGCAGACCAACTGCAAAAACGCAGTTTCAAGCTTGTTTCTAACGGTACAGACAATCATCTGCTACTAGTGGATTTGCGATCGATTGGCATGACAGGCAAGCGTGCCGATCAGCTAGTTAGTGAGATCGACATCACCGCGAATAAAAATACAGTGCCATTCGATCCCGAATCGCCTTTTGTCACCAGTGGATTGCGCCTCGGCTCGCCTGCAATGACGACACGCGGGTTAGGAACTTCTGAGTTTAGAGAAATTGCCGATATCATCGCCGATTATCTGCTTAGCCCTGAAGACACATCAATCCAAACTAGCTGCCAACAAAGAGTCGCTAGTCTGTGCGATCGATTTCCTTTGTATGAAGGTTTGGCAAAGGTATCCAGCCTGAAAGTTCCTGCTTTTGCTTAGGAGATAGGATTCTATTTCGATCGACTTGCTACTAAAACGCCATAGAACCGAGATCCCATGCTGCATGAGAATGCTACTCCCTATCTAGTTGCCTTTGGGACATCTGCGCTGATCGTGTTGTGCTTTACGCCCGTGATTCGGAGTATAGGACTGAAAGCAGGCATCATTGATAATCCTGGCGATCGAAAGATGCATACAACTCCAGTTGTGAGAGTTGGTGGCGTTTCGATTTTTTTGGGAACGCTGATCGCGCTGCTGGTTGTCTGGGGAATGGGTGGGTTTGTTGGTGCTACAGGACAGGTCTTACCAACTTTTAAAGAGTATGAAATCTGGGGCGTGACGATCGGTGGTGCAGCTTTCTTTCTCTTGGGCTTGGCAGATGACTTATTCGACCTCTCTCCGTTTTTACGACTGGGATTGCAGTTAGCGATCGCGGCGGGAGCTTGGCAAGTCGGAGTACGGATGGATTTTATCTCGATCCCGTTTATTGGCATCATCAAATTCGGCTGGTTCAGTTTACCGATCACGATGATCTGGCTAGCGGGAATGGCAAATGCGATTAACTGGATCGATGGGCTGGATGGTTTAGCGGCAGGAGTAAGTGCGATCGCGGCTGCCGTGCTGTTGATTACCAGTTTGTTTATGCAACAACCCGCCGCAGCTTTGATTGCCGCAGCTTTAGCAGGTGGATGTTTAGGCTTTTTACGCTATAACTTTAAGCTCTCTAGTTCAGCCGAAATCTTTATGGGGGATGGAGGAGCTTATTTCCTCGGCTTTACCCTCGCTGGGATCAGTGTGGTTGGCTTGGTAAAAAGTACGGCTGTAGTGGCGGTGGCTTTACCCTACATTATTCTGGCGGTTCCGATCATCGATGCTTCGGCGGTAATTTTCCAACGTTTACGCAAAGGACAATCCCCGTTCTCTGGTGGTAAACATCATTTGCATCACCGCTTGGTCAGAGCGGGTGTATCGAAACGTTGGGCGGTTTTGTTTATCTATGCCCTGACGCTGTGGGTGGGAAGTTTAGCTCTGGCAATTTCTGGGATTCCTGCGGGTGGGACTTATGCGGCGGTCAGTACTTTATTGATGCTGTATGCTTGCTGGCAATTATGGATACGCACTCGCAAAGGTTTCGATCGAGATCCTAAACATAAAGACACAACAGACTGAATCTTACTACGATGATCTGCGCGATCAAAATTCCTTAACTGAATTCAGAATAATCCTTATGCCTGCTAAAGACATCTATCACGATAATGTCTGTAACGCTCTTGTCAAAGATGGGTGGAAGATTACTGATGATCCTCTTGTTATAACCATAGGGACACGCTCTGCTTTTGTCGATTTAGGTGCTGAGAAACTGATTGCAGCCGAACGAGATAGTCAAAAGATTGCGGTTGAAATCAAGAGTTTTTTGAGTCCTTCTCCTATACGCGATCTTGAAAATGCATGGGGACAATTCTTTTTATATGCCAGAGTGCTCAGAAAAAGAGATCCAAACCGTCTTTTGTACTTGGCGATTAGTCGCAGTACCTTTGAGTCTATATTCCAAGAAGAAGCTGGACAGCTTATATTAGAAGAACCTGATTTTCGTCTTATTGTTTTTGACCCAAATTGTGAGGACATACTTCAATGGCAGCCCCAAATAATACCCTAGACGAATGGCGAAAGATTCTAGAGAATTTACTCCAATATTATGCCGATCTACCCTATCGCTATGGTGATGTGAGTACTTACGTTGTTGTTAGCCGCGATCGAAATCACTTTATGCTGATGCGTGAAGGCTGGGAAAGTAGTCGGCGAGTTCATGGTTGCGTTGTTCATGCTGAAATTCGCAATGACAAAATCTGGATTCACTATGATGGGATTGAAGATGGCATTACTGATGAACTCGTTGCTGCTGGGGTTCCTAAAGATCGTATTGTTCTAGCTTTTCATCCGCCTCAAGTAAGGGAATATACTGGATATGCTTTGGCGTAACAGGCATGTAAGTTATCAACAAGAGATCGAAACTTCCCCTCCAAACGGCGTATCTTCTGACTACCAACATTATTTTCTATTTAAAGTGACAGGCTATTGTGGATAAAAAACCCGCTCAAAGGGTTGATTTCGATAACGACGATAAACATTAAAGTCCTTATCTAGTGTTGCGATCGATGAAATATTTAAGCGTTCAGAAATGACGATTAATGCCAAATCTGCAAAGTCGGCAGGCAAATCGGAATATTGAATATTTAACTCAGCAATCCGAATAAAGTCTTTAGACTGAAGGGGTTCACAGTCATAAACCTGATTCGACAAATGGTGCAAAAATTCATTCTGGACTTGATGATCTGGTGCTAATAACCACATCACCTCAGTTACGCATCCCAACGTCGTAACCAATCGTCCTCGATAATTGCTTAAAAACTCAATTACTTGGCTGTGATATCGATCTCCACTATCATAAAGCGCAACCAAGATCCCTGTATCTACTAAGGTCTGAGAAACGGTCATGAATCTTGCCGATATTTTTTCTGCAAATGTTCTGTAATCAAATCTCGGCGATGATCGCGATCGGATAAGCCACCAATATTCAGTAAGTGTTTAGGAATACCACCCATGCGTTCTAAAACTGATTTCTGTCTTGCAGGTTCGGCTGTGACTTTCTCAGGCTCAAGTTGCTGGTGTAATGCTTGTAGTATTTCTAAAAGTTCTTGTACGATGCTGTCAGGCGATCGTTGAATTGCTTGAATGAGTTGTTCTTTTGGTGTCATATGAGAACTCCTTTCGGTGAGAACATTTCTTACTTCAAAGATTGGGGCTTAGACTGTGATTATATTACAGAATATAGATCTCGGTGTATTGGCGGCAAGTTAATAAGCATTATTTCAATCTCCTACTAATTACTCAGTAGTTTTGGTTTTAGATTCGATCGACAGCAAGTTTGGAAGAAATTTTAACTCAGCTAGTTCTTCGGACTAAAATTGTATTATAGTCCCGCAGCCAAATA
>JARCMB010000011.1 GCA_030248825.1 Pseudanabaenaceae cyanobacterium MP8IB2.15
ACCTAAAGCTGTATCACAAGCACTCAGCACAAATAAATCAACATTTTTCATCTGCCAGTCAGATTTTTTCACATCTTCAAGCGTGACTCGCTCGCCATTACCAAACAAAATAAATGAATCCTTAGGTTTGCCTGGCAAGAAAGCCGCATGAGTCGCCAAATGGATCAGGGAATGCTTATTTAACTGACTCTTAGTTGAAGCGGGACTAAAATCGTTATCAAGCAGCTTAATGCTGTTGGGCATCATCGCAGCCAGATTTTCGACTTCCCGACGAGCAAAAGGCAAGCCTGGCATATTAAAAGATCGATCGCCGATTTTAAAACTCGCACTCCTGGTCACCGCTCCTGCAAAAATGCTATTTGTTACTTGAGATTTAGTGCTGAAGTCCTGCAAGCTCGCGGAAGTAATATTGTTAATCCGAAACCGTTCAATCAACCAGCGATCGCCATCATACAAAGCTGCCAATGGTACATATCGCAACTGAGCATAAGGAGCATAGAGAATAGTCTTAGCTTTACTATTTATCAAATCCTGTTCGATCGGTTCGATCATCCATTCATATAACTTCTGCCCTGGAATCCTGGCATCGATCGCAGGATCGTAAACCGTTTCTAGACCATTACGAAAAGCTCTGATCTGCTCATCTAGTTGCTTGCGGGTGACATAGGTAGTACGACGAATTGGCTCACCATCAGGCGTGACTAAAATCAACTCTAATCGATCGTCCAGAATCAATGGATAGAGCAATACTGCGCCTTGATTTAAACTTTTGAGGTTGTTCTGGAGTTTTGCAAGGCGAACTTCGCTGACGTGACGGGCGAGTTTCGAGACTTCTGGACGACTGGAGAAATTCTGTAACTCCTTACTAGTGAAGTCACGCTGTTTGGTGAGATCGACAACTTGAGATCGCTGGCTTTCATTTCTGTTTGGCTCTGGGACTTGCGATAAAGCTACCAATCTTCGATCGAGAATAGTAATCCGCTCCTCAAGCTGAGCATATTTAGTGTAAAGTTGCTGCTGCTCTAGGCTGAGATCGACAACATCCGCTAACGGAGAATCTGGCTGAGCTGACTCGCCCACATAACTGCTAATTTCTTGAACGATCGACTGGTCTAGAGCTTGGCGTGCCTCTAGGATTAACCCGCCTTCCAACAATAGTCCTGCCACATCGCTAAGAGACTTATTCCCAGGTATATTCGGGTTCACTATTCCCCCAATCGTGGGAATTATGCTGACTGGATAAGATGGCGAAGGTTTTGGCTCCGATCCATTCTTAGGGGTAGCAGAGCCAAGTGGCGCACTTTCGGATGTATTGGTGAGCTTTGGATCGGGTGAGTCAGCTTTTGGCACATTGCTACCAGTCACAACTGCGGCGGTGCGACTATCAACCGCCAGAATTTCCCGATATTGTTTAATATTTGTTTGAATACTCGACTGACTAGCTGGCAACTTAAAGAAGACTTGTCCTCTAGCCAGATCGAAGTTAATCGCACTACGCAACTTTACTGTTGTCCCTGGCAGAGCATCTGGGAGAGGAGTTGCAAAGATTCCCCGCGTGGGGCTGTCTGGGATTTTAAAGTATCCGTCTAACAAGATATTGCCGTTGCTGGTAAATGCGATGCTGCCAAATACGCTCTCAATAAAGTTTGCCGCGAAGTTTAATGACAGGATGTCGATACTTCGATCGCCCTGCATAAAGACGTGCCGCCAGCTCTAATTACAGCAGGCGCAGAGGCAGTATCTCGAATCGTAATCGTATCTCTGGCGGTCAGAAACAATTCCCGTGTGGTTTGGATATTTGGCAACAAAAGCGCAATATTCCCACTGGCGATAATTTGACCGACACCAGCCGCGATCTGCTTAATTGCAGCATCCCCAGCTTTAATGCTAAACCTACCTGTAGTATCAAATAGCCCTGTCGGAAGTAAAACTGTAGCTATCCCAGTTGCCAGAGCCGATGAAACGAGTTGGAGCGAACCGTCAGGATTAACAACTACTTGATTAGCTTCAATGCCTATCGCATCACCTGTCAGCAGCTTAGCCAACTTTGGCAACTCAGCGATTGTGCCCTGCCATGAGCTAGGTACAGCGTTAGCATCAATGCGTAAACCTGCGATCGAATCAGAAGATCGCAGAATCACCTCACTATTCCCCTGCACTGCTGCCACACGTACCGAACCATCAGGAGCTTCTAAACTCCCCGTACTAACCACACTACCGCCAGCCAAAGTGATGCTTTGTCCCGTTCCTACCGCCAAATTGCCCTGACTGAGAATGCCCGCAGGTTGCGTAACAGCAAACTGAAAACTTCGAGGTTCACTTTCAGGAAAAGCAGAAGTCAGATTAGTAGTTAATGTGCTGCCGTTATCAAAGTTGATTCCAGTCGCAGTAGAAGCAGAAAAAGATCCGCCAATATCCAACCGCGCATTTTGCCCAAATACGATGCCATTCGGATTAATCAGAAACAAGTTGGCATTTGGGAAAGCGGCACGACTCTCAATCTTGCCTAAAATCGCAGAGGGGTCACTGCCTGTCACCCGATTAATAATATTTTTGATTTCGCTGCCAATAACATAAGAAGACAGATCGATGCCAAATATCACACCAGATGTCGGTACATTAAACTGTTTGAAGCTATGAAATAGATTGCTACCACTAACAGTCCCTCCCTCTACAGGTGAAATAAGATTGCCCCTTACTAGCGAATTAGTACTCCCATCCAGCACGGTCTGAGCTTGAGCAGGACAAGCCGCACATAGCGATACAGACAACAATACTGTTGCGGTGGGGAAGCGCATAGTTTTACAACGCAAGGGTCTTAAATATTAATTGCTTAATCAAACCTTAGTATTAGTAGCTACATTATGCTTCACTTTAGGGGGCGATATTCAAGCTATTCAGCTAGTTATGACTATTTATTGTCCCAAAATATCAGCAGCCAAAATTTACGTACTGATTAATTGGCTTCAATCAATACGCGATCTCTAATTACCCTAAAGTCTAGGCAAATCAGAACTAAGGGCATTTCCTTTAAAGAATCTACCTAGCCCCTGCCCCCAATTCTGGGGGTTCTGAAATCAAAGTCCCCAGAATTGGGGATTTAGGGGCTATTTGGAATGGGTAAATTTTTACCAGAAACCGCTTAACGATTCAAGTTGGCGGCGGCAACCTCACGCAAAGCCTCACTAAAAAGAGTTGCTACTGGGGCATCCTTTGGCTCTTTTTGCTTTTCTAGATTGGCGAGGTTATTTAATAAAGCCGACATCGATCGATTAATTTGAGGACTTGCGTTTGCCGACAAAGCCACATTGAGTGCGTCGTACCACAAACCAGCTTCCGCATAAAGATTCATCTTTTTCACGGGGTCATCAGTTGCACCGATCATTTGTCCAAGCAAAGGCGAAACCCCTGAAATTTGAAATGGTCGGCGAATCCAAGAGTTTTGAGAAGGGCTTTGAGTACTACAGAGCAGCACAACTTGCCAGGCATAGGTTTTACCCATAGACAAGCCTGGAGTATCCTGAGGCAATGTCAACTTCATTATCCCTGGTACGCTATCCAAGGTTTTTGTGAATAGCGGTTGGGGTTTGAGATTCTTCGTAGTGGTTTCATGTTCGTACAAACTGAATTGCAACGGCACAGCAACTGACTTATCTATAAACCAAGCAAAGGTGGGATGAGTAGAAGTTGTCTTGCCCATATAGCTCTCTGGCGCAAGGGCAGTAAGATAGGCAGAGCGATTCGTTTCTTGAAACTTATCCTCAAACTTATTGGCATTACAGTCAGAACGACGAGCCGCAATCGTCCCCCTAGTTTTGGGAGGAACCTGATCGGAGGGTGGAATGTATGCCGCTAGAGACACGGTGGGTATGCTCAAAGTCAAACAGGAGGCAATGCCTGCAATTAAATTTTTTTGCCTAACCATAATGGACTCTCCAGGATAAAGCATTCATATATTGCCATTCTAACAATCTTCACGCAAGCTTCTTAGATCTATCTCTTAGCAATTCTTTCTAAAAAATAAAAAGAGAGCAGCTACACAGTAAAAGTACATAGTAGAACCCTCTGAAAGAAGACCATATAGGGTGGCAAGGTCTTTTAATTACTCCATTTTACTAGGGCTGTAAGATCAATAGCATTACCATTCACGCCGATCTGAGTACCAGTGCAAGCATAATTATTTGCGGGAACTTGTTTTAGCGGTTGCGTGAAAATGCAGGTAAAAATCTAATTATCTCAAGCTCTCAAAATCATTAACTCAAAAAAATGAAATCAATCATGGTGGTGGGAACCACATCTAATGCTGGGAAATCGATGATTTGTGCGGCTTTATGTCGCATTTTTAGTCGTCAAGGTTGGCGGGTAACTCCCTTTAAAGGACAAAATATGGCGTTGAATTCCTACGTCACCTTGGGAGAAGACGGTAGTAGTGGTGAAATTGGCTATGCTCAAGCGGTGCAAGCATGGGCTGCCAGAGTAGAGCCATCCGTAGAGATGAATCCGATTTTGCTGAAGCCCCAAGGGGATATGACTTCTCAGGTGATTTTTGGCGGTAAAGCGGTTGGAGTGACACAGGCCGCAGATTACTATCGCGACTATTTTGAACCTGGTTGGCAGTGTGTGCAGGATGCTTTAGCTCAACTTGCTCTGAAATTCGATTTAGTAATCTGCGAAGGCGCAGGTAGCCCTGCCGAGATTAATTTAAAGCACCGAGACTTAACCAATATGCGCGTGGCATTACATCTGAATGCCGCCACAATTTTGGTCGTGAATATCGAATTGGGGGGAGCTTTTGCTCATGTGGTCGGAACCTTGGCTTTGCTAAATGAAGATGAACGATCGATGATTAAAGGCATAGTGATCAACAATTTTCGTGGTCAGCGATCGATCCTAGAATCAGGCATCGATTGGCTAGAAGACTACACGGGCATTCCAGTAATTGGGGTAATTCCACATCTAGATATCACTTTCCCCGCCGAAGATTCGGTCAGCTTATTGGAACGCCGTAGCCGACTTGCTCCTGCCGATCTGCATGTGTCTGTAATCCGCTTGCCTCGAATTTCTAACTTTACTGACTTTGACCCACTCATTGCTGAGCCTTCGATCGATCTCAAATATGTGATGCCTCATGATCATCTTGGCAATCCTGATGTTGTGATTATTCCAGGCTCGAAAACCACGATTCCCGATCTATTAGTGCTCAAAGCCGCTGGAATGATCGAGCAAATTCAAGCTTATGTGAAATCAGGTGGGACGGTCATCGGCATCTGTGGCGGTTTCCAAATGTTAGGGCAGAGTATTAGTGATTTAGCAGGGCTAGAAGGTCAACCTGGTGAATATGAAGGGTTGGGCTTATTACCGATTACTACCTCAATCAATGGGGCAAAAATTCTCAGGCAACGTCAAGTCGCTTCGATTCACCCCCAAACTGCGTCGATCGATGGGTATGAAATTCATCAGGGTCGATCGAACTTGACTGAGAATGCTCAAATCCAAGCTCTGTTTGACGATCCAGATTTGGGCATGGTTTCATCTGACGATCGAATCTGGGGCACATATTTACACGGATTATTCGATAACGGGATTTGGCGACGTTCTTGGCTGAACCTGCTACGCCAAAGAAAACAGATGCCTGACCTGCCCATAGAAATCGGTAATTATCAAGAGCAACGAGATCATATATTGGATCGAGTGGCTGATTCGATCGCTACTCATTTAGACTTGAGTGTTCTGGGAATTTGAGGCACAAACATGACAGAGATCACAGATGAGCAGCATCGCCAGAAAATGCAACGTCGGCAAGAAATTCAAGCCCAACGAGTCGCCGATCGACAGCTAGAAAAAGGCTTGATTATCGTCAACACTGGTGAGGGCAAAGGTAAAACTACGGCAGCATTGGGCATGGTGTTGAGATCGCTTGGTCATGGTTACAAAGTGGCGATTGTCCAGTTCATCAAAGGTGCTTGGAATCCTGCGGAAAAAGCGGCATTCGATCGATGGGGCGATCAGATTAGCTTCTTGGCACTGGGCGAGGGCTTTACTTGGGAGACTCAAGACCGAAATCGAGATATTGCTAAAGCTCAGGAAGCATGGGAAATCGCCATTACTTTCATCCATAACCCCGAAATCAAATTGGTTTTGCTTGATGAGATTAATATCGCTTTAAAACTTGGCTATTTGCAGGTAGAGTCAATTCTGACTGAGCTAGCGCAAAAGCCTGACGACTCGCACATTATTTTGACGGGGCGAGGTGCTCCTTCAGAACTGATCGCCGTAGCCGATCTAGTCACAGAGATGAAATTGATCAAGCATCCATTTCGATCTCAAGGAGTTAAAGCCCAGCCTGGAATTGAATTTTAAGCTAGATTCCAGGCCGCTAGATCCATACCTGCTCTAGATATTAGTTTTGAGTAAATCAGTATGTAATTAGAATGCTAATATATGTAACGAGCATTTAAAACATTGCTTAAATGTTACAAAAAATAGGTATCTAGTAATTTCTATCAACTTCAGGGTCGATCTTAGATTCAACCTGAGGCAAGCTAGCTAGAAACTTACTGGTTCAAGCTTGAGCTTGTTTTAATCTAAGTTAAGCCCTTACAGCAAATAATATTGGGGGAAATCCGATTAATTTGCAGGTGAGAGATCCAGATGTCGAATATAAGTGTCAAATGTCCATATGGTTTATATTGTAGAACTAGTTAAATGCCGTGAGTAAATATAACCAAGCAAGCAAACTAGCAGAGATCGGCGCACAACTCAAACAGATGCGCGAAGGTAAAGATATTTCTCTCAACCAAGTAACAGCATCAACCTTGATCGCTGAACGCCACTTGAAAGCGATCGAAGAAGGAAATCTTGACATGCTACCTGAAGCTGTCTATATCCAAGGTTTTATCCGTAAATATAGCAGCGCAGTTGGGCTTGAAGGACTTGCCGAAGAGTTTCCAGTCGCTCCATCCGATAATCCAAAAAAATGGTCGGGGACACCTGCCGCCGAACTGCG
>JARCMB010000142.1 GCA_030248825.1 Pseudanabaenaceae cyanobacterium MP8IB2.15
GGATTGGAGTTGGTGTAGATGTTCCGTTTGAGTTAGGACTTTCGCCAATAAGCTGCTGTTGAGGAGAAGATAATTTTGATACGCCAAAACTTGCAAGTAGGAGTAATAGCCCTGCGCCTATCCCAATGCCTGTCCACTGCCAAGGAGTAAGTTGTGATGTCTTAGTTGGAGGATCGATCTCAGGAGATAACGAATAGTTAGATGAGTAGTTAATAGATGTAGGTAGGGGATAATTCTCACTAGTTATGCCCAAGACTGGAAGCATCTCGTTGGCATTGGCATAGCGGGTTCCGAAATCATTAGAGAGAGTATGATTGAGAAATTCACCGAATTGGTCACTAACAACAACAAATTCTTCCCACTGCCATTTACCATATGGATCTACAAGTAATTCAGGTGGTTGAGCAGTGAGTAGCTGCGCGATCGATACACCTAGATCTAAAACATCTTTTGATAGATCGAATTGATTAGATGGAACTTCCAACAGCATTGAAAGGCGATCAGCCTGATGCAATACGAGCGTATCGAGGGAAATAGCTCCGTGTGCCAGTCCTTGTGTATGTAATGCCGCGAGTTGAGGGAGAACTTGTTTGAGTAACTCGGTAACTTCATATTCTGGCAAACCTTTTCCTTGCTTCTCTAATAAAATTTGGCGATAAGACTTGTAAGTTGAATTGGATTGCATAGCTAAGCTTCCCTAAAAAACTAAAACTTTTGTGAAGTACTTCAACGACTTAAACATCTACGAATCTGTAGGCTCACTAGGCTCACTGACTGGAGCAGGTTCAGGTGCAGCCGAATTACTGTCTTGCAGATCGTTTGCCAACTCACTGTTATTTGCAGAATTATTTTCAGATTGTGAGGGGGATTCTGAAGATGAATCTTCAATAGGTTCTGACTCCGATCGATCTTCTAGTTGATCGGCTAAATTTTGATTACTGGTGGGATTTACTTCCGTCACCTCGTTATCTTGGGGTTGCTGAGTAGAGCTATCACTTGGGTCATCACTTAGGTTATTCGCTAGCTCACTATTTTGTTCCTGCTGCTGATTTGGCTTTTCAAGCATTAGACGATCTAGTCGTTCACGGTTACTCAGAGGAGGAGGATTGCTGGTGTCATCGGTTGGCTGACTCCCCGCCGATATAGGTGCGCCTCCATCCTCTCCGTGACCTTGTTCCAATTGTTGATGAACCGATCGATCGATCGAGGGTTCTGTCGCAGGACTAACTTGAGGTTCTTGCTTCTCAGCAGGGTAGTTTTTTTCGGCTTTGGGTTTCGGTTTCGAGAATCCAGATTCAATAGACATAAGCAGTATTTGTCTTTGGTGTTTTAAGCAAGAAATTTCGGCAGCAAGTAAATCTTACCCTCAGTTAGTTGAATTGCTACACATACCAAAAGCGATCGCTGCAAATCAGGTGAAAGCCTAGGAAATAGGAAAGAAAAATGCTTCTTTACCCATGTTTGCAGAGCGATGGATGGAAGATCTGGAGAAGTAGACAGGTATAGGAAAAATTCCTGTTTCTGCCACAACAAAACCTTATTTTCGTACCGAAATACACCAGGGGCTTCGCAATTTACATATTCTGGATGTGGCAAACCTAGCTGGAGAATATGATCTGGGATACGACAAAGATTAATCCACTGACTTTGCGTACCAGCATTGGGCGTAAAGATAGCCTGTGCTAGCAATCTGTGAGCTTGTTGTAATTGTTCCCCTAACCAGCCATGAACTTTCCCTTTTTCCTGCACTGCTATTAGAGCTAGCAGCGAAATGGCACTATCTAAGGTAGCTCGAATACGATCGCTACTGAGATGATTGGCTCCACGCTCGATCAAAATCTTTCCCAGCACTGGATCGAGCGCATTTTTTGCTTCAAACCCGTAGGGAGCAGCAAGTAATTGCAAGATAGAATTAGTTTTTAAAGCTTTGTATCGAGGGTCTTCTAACAAAATCTGCACGAGATCGGCTCCTTGCTCAATACAATCTGAGAGATGTGACTCGGTAGGGCAACCTGTGGGGGGAGCATAGAGCGAGAGATACTGTTTTCTAAAGACCTGAAAGGATTGTCGGATTTCTAGATCGCTCAAACGAGGATTAAATCCATTCGCGCTATCATCCTTGAAATTAGGAACGAGGGTGATACTTGGTTCGGGATTGCCACCCACGTAGTAAAACATTTGTCCTGTTCGCAGTGCTGCTAGAGTAGTTTCTTGTTGCGGGGTCAAAAGCATGGCTTGACCAAGTGCCTGCCGATTTTTGGCTTCAACAATTCTATGAGCGATCTTAATATTAGTATTGACCATCACATCAGGTACAAGCCCTCCAGGATTTTGTTCAGAGATCGCAATACCCTGACCAAAGCCTCTTACCTCTGCCAACATATTGGCGAAGTTCCGTACTGCTTTGCCTTTGGGGTTAGCTTGTTCTTGACCTGTAGATTCTTGGGTATGGGCGAGCAGGTTATGAGCCTCTTCAACTAAGAGTAGATGCTTGAGATCGCCTGTAGCTTCATGGCGGCGGGTGATCCAATATTGATAACATCGGTTGAGGATCAATCCCATTAGAAAAGCTCGATCGTCTGTATTAGTAACCTGACTCATTTCCAGAATTACAGGACGCTGCATCAACAGGTCAAATGGAACTGATGCACTGACATTCAGCATACGTCCCAGAGAACCT
The DNA here is from genome assembly GCA_030248825.1 of Pseudanabaenaceae cyanobacterium MP8IB2.15. GTDB lineage: Bacteria > Cyanobacteriota > Cyanobacteriia > Pseudanabaenales > Pseudanabaenaceae > JARCMB01. Next base: position 2,681 of record JARCMB010000142.1, read on the forward strand.
CGGCAGAACTTACCGATTCGCACAGCAAGGGCAGCGATAATTTCGTCAGTTGTCTCTTTTTTGTAGCCAAGTTTAGGCACAATTTCAGGGATTAAAACTTGTAGGTCAGAAAATTGAGGGGGATGCAGGTTGATATTTTCACCTAAAAGCGTGAAACCTTTGCGCTTGTAGGCTTCTTGAATAAGTTGCTCGACCACATTTGGCAATGGGCCCCACATACTCATTGCTACAGAAAACAAATCGACAAGTGCGCCAAGATGACTATCAAGGTTGAGGCCCGTTGGTAGCTCAAAGGGATTAAAGCGGAATGGTGCAGTTCGCTCATCCCCTAGCGTAAAAATCAACAAGTCATCCTGTATTGATTTTGTGGTTTTTAAACCGCGATACTCAGTTTTAGCTGGTTCTAGTACCATCCATGGAATCCGATGTTCGCGCCAAAGTGTCTCTAATAGATACAAGCACGAATTAGTTTTACCGCTTCCTGGTACACCACAAATCAGTAAATGCTGCGTGAGCTGTTTTTTAGTCAAATGCAGTGAACCGAGGCGAATTTCTGCTTCACTTTCGCGCCATTGGGTCGGACGGCGCGAGTCTTTTGCGCTAGGGGCAGAGGGTAATCCCCAAACGCCATTGCGATCGGCTATTGGTAAGCGAAAAATGCTGTGAACTTCTTCGGGGCTGAACAACCAAGGTAGACGACCTAAATCATAAGTGTTTGCCCAACGGTGCATGGTTAAATCTACCCAGTTTTGCCGCACTGCCATTTTTTGGGCTTCACTCTGGGCTACTATGACCGACCCACTGCCACGAGATTGAGTTTTTTCCTCTGATTTACCATCGATCGATCCTTGTAAAGCAGCAACCACTGACTGAGGCAAGTCGCTCTCTGACATGATACTAACTGTCAACTCAAAGGGCGATCTCCATCCAGACTGCGATCGATGCCAAGATTGAGAGGCTCCTTCGGCTTCCGTCAGCTTCTCTTGAGAGCTAACGCTACTGGACAGGACTTGAGTTTGGTAAGTTTCACTTCTACTAATAC
>JARCMB010000143.1 GCA_030248825.1 Pseudanabaenaceae cyanobacterium MP8IB2.15
GCCCTATCTTATCCCGATCGAATTCTCACAGATTGGGAACGCTTGGACTTGCTCAAATGCGGCGATTTGACATTCCGCGCCCCCGATCATCGCAAGTATCCCTGTATGCAACTTGCCTACGCCGCAGGACGAAAAGGTGGCACGATGCCTGCGGTTTTAAATGCTGCGAATGAGCAAGCGGTTGAGTTGTTCTTAACCGAAAAGATTGGATTTACCCAAATCCCTCAATTAATTGAGATCGCATGCGATCGACACAACTACACATCTCAACCAGATTTAGAAGATATTCTCGATGCCGATCGATGGGCAAGACAGGCAGTATTGGAACAGGTAATGGCAATCTGTTAATGTTCGAGATTGCTTAGAAAACATCGAACTTGCTCCTGATTAATCTCAGATCTTTGTAGGGGCTTGGGGGCGGGCGATATACCAAGTAAAGATCCCACTGAGCAAGGCGATCGAACTTAGCCCTAAAATCACAACCTCCAAGCCAACATAGGACTCGGCAATCCCCGCAAGGGCTAAAGGTAAGCTGAGCGCGATATTGATCGCATTATTCTGTAAACCAAACACCTTACCGCGCATCTCTTCGGGGGTTTCTTCTTGGATTACAGTCTGCATCGGAATTACACACATCCCTGCAAATACACCGACACAAGCAATCATCACCAGTCCTGGCCCAAGGTGATCGCAGAGAAAGGCGAGTCCAGCCAGAAAAATTGACATGCCGATCGAACCGATCAGAGCCAATTTCTGCCGACTGATTTTTTGCCCAAACTTGCCAATTATAGTTGCGCCGATCGCCATCCCTGCACTGGCATCTGCGAGCAAAAAGCCAAATTGCTCGGCTTTAATTTCGGGCATAATCTCTGCCATCCGCACCACCAGAACTGTCAACGCTGCCACGATCGAAAAAGTCGAGACCAATTGCAACAGAGCAGCTTTAACTTGTTGATTGTCGCGGAGATAGCGCAAACCATCTTTGATATCGCTCCAGACATGGGTTTCATGGCTACCGAGATTCGCAGGAGTTTCACCCGTTTTTAGTAACAGCAAAATCATCCCTGCAATCAGATAGCTGCCACCAACTACTACCTCTTTGCCAACTTGTTTGATTAAGGTGTCAGCAAAAGCTAGCAACGGCTCCCCGATCGCAAACCCCAAGATCATTGCCGCCATGATCGTGGTCGTATAGATCGAGTTAGCTGAGAGCAGTTTTGGCTTTTCTACGATTAGCGTAATTGCGGACTGCTCGGCGGGAGTAAAAAATTGGGTGAACGTGGACACCAGAAACGTGATCGCCAAAATGCCCCAAAAACCCACAGGCGAACCCCAGATCGGTTCCATGTCTTTGGTCAGCCACAGCAGCAATGGCACACTCATTACCAAGATGCCGCGCAGCCAGTTAGACACCACCAGCACCCACTTCTTTGACCATCGATCGACATATACACCTGCGATCGAACCAAATAAGATCGCGGGAATCGTAAATGCCACCATCACCGATGACACCCAGCCGCTAATCCGTTCACCTTCACTCTGAAACTGCGCCGAGATAATCGCGATAATCAACACCAAATAAACCTTATCGGCAATCTGGGAGAAGATCTGACCGCACCAAAGCGACAAAAAGTTGGGATTTGCTAAAACCGATCCCACATCTTCTTGCGGCGGCTCTGGGTTGGGAGATTTGGGTAATTCGGGTAAGTCAGTTGTAGTGGGTGGATCGAACAGGTGGGTCATAAAGTAAAACAGCTATCAATCAGGGCGGCCGATTGGATCGGTCTATCAAAATGATACTGGGCATAGGCCCGCAATATGCGCTCGACTACTAGCCAAGTGGCAATATTTAGGCTTGAGACATTGACTGACAGATCGGTCTGAGCTAGTTCCTGTAAAGCCATTGTTTCTTCAGCATTGAGAAAATAACCAATTTTGGGATCGGTAGGGTCGATCGAACCTGATAAAGCCACAAGGCCGCCACCCGTAATGCTAAACCCAGTTTGCCAGCGCGAATTAGCCAGATCGGGAATCAACACCTGCTGGGTAAAGCAGCAATTATGTACCTGAGGCGCGAAACCCGCGATCGCCAGCAAGTGATAAATGCCATGATTCATCGCCGCTAGAACGTCTATGGGATCTGACACCTGTTGCAATCTTTCGAGATGCTCGGTCAGAAGGATAAATAATTCGGCTTGGGGTTGATTTGATAAGGCCTGTACCAGAGTTAATTCTGCGAGATATTGTGCTGCTGTTAACCTTGCTAAGTTCTGTCCCAGTCCAATAAATGATTGCAGCATTTCGGCTTGGGTAATTCGATCGAAGCTGCGTCCAGGCGCAATCATCAGGTTGTTGATCACAAACATCCCCGATCGACCTGACATACTCGATCTATATTTCTTCGCTCCAGGGGCAATAGCTTTCACCAACCCATGCTCTTTGGTTAATATCGTCAGGAGGCGATCGTGCTCGCCCATCGTCATCCCTTTGAGATTGATTCCTGTAGCTCGATAATTACGCGACATATCTACAATAATAGAGCAGAAATCTGAGCTAGGGTGCTGATATTCACTAGTTGTAAACTCGGCGAGGTGCGTTTGATTAATCCCGTCAAAACTTTGCCAGCCCCAACTTCGATCGCTTGCTCAATCCCGTCGGATGCCAAAAACAAACAGATTTCACGCCACCTTACAGGAGAGGTCATTTGCTGCGTCAGTCGATCGCGTAACACCTGCGCTGATTTCGTGGGACTGCTGGGTTCAATGTTGGACAAAACAGGAATTTGAGCGTCTTGAAACTCTACGTTACTCAGCACATTGGCAAACTGGGCGGCTGCTTCTGCCATCAAAGGCGAATGGAATGCCCCACTAACCGCTAGGGGAATCGCGCGTTTCACCTTTATGCAATCGACCACACTCTGCACGGCGGATTGAGTCCCAGAAATCACCACCTGTTCGGCACTATTATCATTTGCCAGCACCACATCTGCGGTTGTGGCGATCGCTTCTTCTAAACTAGGTCGATCGAATCCGATCAAAGCCATCATCGCCCCACCACTCACTTCTGACATCAGTTTCGATCGCTGTTTCACCAGATCCAAACCTGTGGCAAAGTCGATCGCACCTGCGACATAGAGGGCAGTATATTCACCCAGACTATGCCCAGTCACTAGATCGGGGAGATTTCCCTGAGATTTGAGTAAATCTGCCAAGATCGCCGAGATCAGATACAAACAAGGCTGGGTATACTGAGTTTTAGACAACTCAGCGATGTCTCCTTGCAATAACGGTTCGATCGACCATCCTAAGATTGATTCTGCCTCAGCGAATTTATCTTTGCCCACTTCTAGCAAATCTATCCCCATCCCCACTGCCTGCGAACCCTGTCCAGGAAACACCCATGCTGTTTTCATGCTTTACACTATTGATAATCTAGTTATTAGCTTACAAGAGCCGATCGATTTCAAACTGTTTTATGATTCAAACAAAATATTAAGCTAGTTACCTCTAGAGCCGAGATGTTATGCCTGAAATCAAAATTGATAAAGTCCATCAGCAGTTTGATACCGTTCCTTACCCCCTTGTCCCCCTAGACAAATCGCCTAGAAATGACATTAATAGCCTCTTCATCAACTCGATTACCAGTTCCAACTATCTCAGAAATCAGACATCGATCGAACCTGAAGGCAAGTTAATTCTCGATGCTGGGTGCGGCACAGGCTATAAGTCTCTAGCTCTAGCAGAAGCTAATCCAGGGGCAAAAATTATTGGGATCGATCTGTCTCAGCAATCAGTCGATGTGGCACAGCAGCGATTGCACCATCACGGGTTCAGCAATGCCGAATTTTTTGCGATGCCGCTAGAACAGTTATCTAGCCTAGGCTTGGCTTTTGACTATATCAACTGCGACGATACGCTCTACTTTTTACCCGATCCTCTAGCGGGTTTAAAAGCTATGCAGTCTGTGTTGCAACCGACAGGAATCATCAGAGCAAATTTACACAGTGTTTATCAGCGATCTCATTACTACCGCGCCCAAAAGCTAAGTAATTTTTTGGGATTAATGGACGATGCCCCAGGCCCAACCGAGACCAGCACGATCCGTGAACTGATGTCTGCGCTCAAAAACGATGTCAGCCTTAAAGCTAATGTCTGGATGCCAAATCTCGATGTGGTGATGGATGATGAATTTCTGGCGCAAAACTTCTTGTTACAAGGAGATAAAGGCAGCACGATCTCCGAGATGTTTGAATTAATCGAAGCAGCAGATCTAGAGTTTATTAACATGGTGAACTGGAAATATTGGGATATCCTTCACC
>JARCMB010000144.1 GCA_030248825.1 Pseudanabaenaceae cyanobacterium MP8IB2.15
AGAAATTTGTATGATATTGCTGAACTCCGTGTCAGAAAAGACCTAGAAATTATACATCTTTTTGGGCTTATTGTCGGCAAAGTTTTTGACGAAATCAAATACAAGTGCTATGGTACTGCCAAAATTGCAATACAACACCTTCACACAGAGACATGGCAAATATAAATGGTTTTTCTAGTGCTGACTCCCTTGACGGAACTAGTACTAATGACAATATCCGTGGTCTAGACGGCAATGACAATATCCGTGGTCTAGATGGTAATGACATCGTTAACGGCAATCGTGACAATGACCTCGTTAATGGCAACGCAGGTAGCGATACTGTCTATGGCGGTCAAGGCAATGACACCACCTACGGCGGTCAGGGCGATGACATCGTATTTGGCAATGACGGTAACGACTTAGTCAACGGCAACGCTGGTAATGACACAGTTTATGGCGGCAAAGATGACGACACAGTTAGAGGCGGTCAAGACAACGATTTAGTTTTTGGCGATCTCGGTAATGACACACTCTATGGCGACTTTGGAAACGATACGCTCACAGGTGGAAGTGGTTCCGATCTATTCGTGCTCAAAAGTGGCACAGGTTCTGACACCATTACAGATTTTGTGGATGGTACAGATCTAATCGCGCTCGATGGTCTAACCTCCTCTGAATTAACCATTAGTAGCAATGGTGGCAGTACTAATATTTTCAAGGGTAGCGAACTTTTAGGCGTAATTACGGGTGTAGCTGCTGGCAATATTACTGCTGCTGATTTTGTCCCGATCAACACTCCAGCACCGATTCCTGGAGCGGGAACTTTAACCTTTAGTGGTTCTAACTTTAACGTTAATGAGAATGGCACTCCAGTTACTCAAGTTACAGTCACTCGTTCTAGTGGTAGTACTGGTGCGGTAACAGCGACGATTACTCTCACTGATGGCACAGCTTTTGGCGGCGCACCTGCTCTGATCTCACCCGAAGATTACGACAATACTTCGATCGTCGTTAACTTTGCTACAGGCGAAACATCCAAGCTCGTGACAATTCCAATTCTGGATGACACGCTTGCAGAGTCGAATGAAACCGTTAATCTCAGTTTGGGCAGTCCTACAGGTGGTGCGTCGATCGGGGCACAGAGCACAGCCACACTCACAATCATTGATAATGACTCCAACCCAACCGTCACAATTCAGGCATCCGACCCCAATGCCTCCGAATCTCAAAACGATCCTGGCACGTTTACAATTTCCCGTACAGGCTCAACCACAAATGCCCTGACAGTAGCATACTCAGTCACTGGTTCGGCAACTAGTGGCACAGACTACAATGCTCTCAATGGAAGCTCTAACATTGGTGGCGTGATCTCAGGTAGTATTACCATTCCTGCTGGGAATACATCGGTTAACCTCACCGTCACCCCGATTACAGATACGCCTACGCCAGATGGTTCTGGGGTTGGAGCTGATGAGGCGGTAGTCGTAGGGATCGCAACCAATGTTGCCTATAACGTCGGATCTTCTGGTTCTGCCACGGTAACGATTGGTGATATCGATGGTACCTCTGGCAATGATGTTCTGACTGGAGCTGATGGAAACGATACACTCATAGGTGGTTCTGGAAACGATACCCTCACAGGTGGACCTAGCGGTAGCGATACTTTTGTGTATAACGCTTCCAGTGAAGGTGTTGATGTGATTAAGGACTTCGTTGCTGGTGCAGATTTCCTCAGAATCTCGGCGGCGGGTTTTGGTGGTGGATTAGTGGCTGGTTCTGCCTTACTCGGAACCCAGTTTCTATCTGGATCTGGTTCTACGGCTGCTGATACTGCCGATCGAAGATTCATTTACGACACCTCAAATGGTACTTTGAGATTTGATGCTGATGGAACTGGTGGCACAGCATCGCAAATTCTGGCAATTCTTACAGGTGCGCCTGGCATCACCACTAGCAACTTCACGATTTTTTAAGCTTTGCTGCGTTTTTGACGTTAATTAATTGTGTTTTACTGGGCTAGTTGAATCTAATTTTGACTAGCCTTTTACATTTCTAATTTCCAGTCTAATTTTCAGCAAGAATCTGGGGTTTGATAGTTCGATCGTATAATTAGGACTACATGGTTCGAGCAAAGTAGTTTATGAGTTGTCGGTGTATTTATAGATGTAGTTATAGATAGTTCATAGTGTTGCGATGTGGAAAATGGATGGTTGTAGAAATGCGATCGAAGAGCCAGTAATTGAGGAAGCGAAAGCTCAAATCAAAAAACTAGGTGCGGCACTTCAGCAAAAAGTCGATCTGAGTGAAGTTGTTGCCTTCGCCCTAAATCGCTTACCCACGATGTATGCTACGACTCAGCGTGGCTGGATGCAGCAACGTAAGCGGGCGCGTGATGAATTTAGTGTCCAAATTACTACAGCAGTTCGACAAGCCATGATGGGTGTGCGGCGCGATCCCCTGCGCGAATCTGTCCCCCTACCAGAATCAGAATTAGAAAGTCAGGCTAGGTCTCTAGCTCGGCTCCAAAAAGTTCTGCACAAAGAAGATCTAAAGTGGAAAGACGTGCCTGCTTCAGTGCATGAAGCGATTACTAATATTCGGCTCCGAGGCGCAGTGGGCTTTAGTCATTTGAGCTTGACTAGGCGGAATGTTCAAGATATCAAGTCTTATTTAAAGCGCACAAAATCTCTCGATGGCAGCTTTGCGAGTAAGCAACCGACATTGGGTCTATCTGAGCAGACAATGCGAGCCTCGTTGGAAGCAAAAGAATTTGAATCATATATGACTGGGGCAGTTTGTAGCTATCGCAATACGCTAGAAAACTTGGTGATGTCGGTCGCGCAACGGCAAGTCCAACGGTTAAATCCTGATGTATCTCAAAATATTAAACTGGAAGACGTGATGGCATACGCGCTGAACCGTTTACCACCGATGTATGCCACTAGTAACGAAGGGCTAAAGCAGCAAAGGCAAAGGGCTAAATCTGAACTAGCCCATGAAATTATGGTGAGAGTGAGGGAAGCGATTTTAGCTGTGGGTAAAGTGCCCGTGCGATTATTGCCGCCACTGCCGTTTAGTAAATTTAACGCCGAACAGGATGTGGCATTGACTGAATTAGCCCATATTTTGCAACGTACTGATATTACTTGGCGGAATGTGGCTGATGTGATCGAAGAAGTCTTGAAGCAGACTGAAGACGGTGATTCTAGCTGGTTTAAGCTCAGTCAAGCTGCGAATAAGTAGAGCGGAATTACGAGGAGATATGTTCACAGGATTAGTGCAGGCATTAGGACAAATTCAAACTTGCGATCGAGATCGGGTTTCGATCGATTGTCCAGCGATCGCGAAAAATCTGGCAATTGGCGATAGTGTTGCCGTGAATGGGGTTTGTTTGACTGTAGTAGAAATACTTTCATACGGATTTATAGCTGATATGTCGCCCGAAACTCTGAACCGCTCTAATTTAGGACAAAGGAATGATTGCCCCGCTAATCTCGAACCGGCCTTGGCTGTGGGCGATAAGTTGGGAGGTCACTTTGTTTCGGGTCACATTGATGGCGTGGGAACCTTGGTCGATCGAATCAAGCAAGGAGATGCTTGGGAACTGAGCTTTACCGCACCAGAACAGGTCGGGCGGTACATTGTCGAGAAAGGCAGCATCGCGATTAATGGAGTCAGTCTGACGATCTCCAAATGTAATGCCTCTGGTACTGGGTTTAGCACTGCCGTAATTCCCCATACTTATCACAACACAAATCTCAGCCATATCAAGTTAGGTAGCTACGTCAATCTAGAGGCAGATCTGCTCGGTAAATATGTCGAAAAATTCTTACGCCAAGGTTTAGTCAGCCCAGAGCACTCACCAACAAGATTGCCCGATCGAGAAGTCACGCCTGATTTTTTGGCAGAACATGGCTGGGGAAGTTGAGTCTGATGCTCGTAATCGTTATGAATCTGAGGCACAAATTCCTTGGCATTTAATCCCATTCGTAGCTGTGCGCTGGCAATGAGTACATAGAATTTCCTCAGAGTCTGTTGCTTGGTCAATCTTTGGATCGGTACTTGCTCTTAACTTGTCTGATTCGGTCTGGGGTTTTACATTCATAACAATGAATCTCTGACAAAAGCGGACAAATGTTACAACAATTTTAGCTGTGATTTAAAATTAACGAAATTGAGTTTGTCAGCAGTGGTCAGCATCTTTAAAACAATCCCGTCCCAGATCGCACCCCAAGAAAAGCGAATTGCTCTACATGGGTTAACTTGGCAAGCCTATCAACAAATTCTTGATGCCTTGCCCCAAAGTCGGGCGGCTCGACTTACCTATGATTGCGGAACCTTAGAAATTACTATGCCTCTAGAAAATCACGAATTTGCCAGTGAGATGATTGGCTTATTTATTCGGATTTTAGTAGGGGAAATGGATTTGAAGCTTAAGTCTATGCGTTCAACTACGCTCGATCGAGAAGATCTCAATCGTGGCGCTGAGCCAGATAATGCTTATTACATTCAAAATCAGCCTATGGTATCAGGGCGTAATGTGAATCTAAGTGTCGATCCTGCGCCTGACTTAGTTGTAGAAGTCGATATTACCCACACAGATATTGATAAGAATCGACTCTATGCCGCGATCGGTGTGCCTGAACTTTGGCGATATAACGGACTGGAATGGCGGATTTATCAACTCCAAGGGGATACCTATACAGAATTCGATCGAAGTCCAACTTTTACTTGTGTTGAAAAAGTGGATTTATATCATTTTTTAGAACAAGCAAGCCAAGATGAAATTGAAGCAGAGAGAATATTTCGAGCACTGATTGAAACCAGATTAGCTAATTAGCTTTACGAGTGAAGTCTCTAAGTAGCGGCTAAAAATCCGAAGGGAGTAATTATTGGATCGATCGATAAATAGTTGCACTCTGATTATTTCTTCTTTCTAAGTGACCAGATTTTAGTACACTTAGAGATCTTCGCTAATTTTGTTTGACTGCCAAATTCTGGTAATTGGTTGAACTAAACGCCCAATTAAACGCCCACAGTCCCACGCCGATCCTGAACTCTGGCAAGCTAGCGCAAGGTAAAATAACCTACTCACATTATCTATCGATTCTCCTGGAGAAACCATTTATGGCTCGCATGTATTACGACACCGACGCAAACCTTGACTTCTTGGCAGGAAAGCAAATCGCCATAATTGGCTATGGCTCCCAAGGACACGCTCATGCCCTTAACCTCAAAGATAGCGGTTTGGACGTAGTGATCGGTTTGTACGAAGGTAGTCCTTCTTGGGCAAAAGCCGAAGCTGAAGGGCTGACTGTCAAAAAGACGGCTGATGCCGCTAAAATCGCGGATTTCATCATGATCTTGCTACCCGATGAAGTCCAACGCACCATTTTCACTAGCGACATTGCCCCAAATCTCAAAGATGGTGATGTGCTGGCGTTTGCTCACGGCTTTAACATCCACTTTGCTCAAGTCGTGCCACCGAAAAACGTTGATGTCGTGATGATCGCGCCCAAAGGGCCTGGTCACTTGGTACGTCGCGTCTATCAGCAAGGTCAAGGCGTACCGTCGCTGTTTGCCGTTTATCAAGATGCCTCTGGTCAAGCCCGCGATCGAGCGATGGCTTATGCTAAAGGGATCGGTGGGACTCGTGCTGGTATCTTGGAAACCACATTTAACGAAGAAACTGAAACCGATCTATTCGGCGAACAAGTCGTACTTTGCGGTGGCTTGAGCGAGTTGATTAAAGCTGGGTTTGAAACCTTGGTCGAAGCAGGCTATCAGCCAGAGCTTGCCTACTTTGAGTGTATGCATGAAGTGAAGCTGATTGTCGATCTCGTGGTCGAAGGTGGTTTGGCGAATATGCGTCACAGTATCTCGAATACGGCTGAGTACGGCGACTATACCCGTGGGCCTCGGATCATTACCGATGAAACCCGCAAGGAAATGCGGAAGATTTTAGCTGAGATTCAATCTGGACAATTTGCACGGGAATTTGTGCTAGAAAACCAAGCTGGTAAGCCTGGATTTACGGCAATGCGTCGTCGGGAAGCCAATCACCCGATCGAAGTTGTGGGTAAAGAGTTACGGGCGATGTTTAGCTGGATGAAGAAGGTCTA
>JARCMB010000145.1 GCA_030248825.1 Pseudanabaenaceae cyanobacterium MP8IB2.15
GGAGCAGGTATTGTCGCTGATAGTGTCCCTGAACTAGAATGGCAAGAATCGCTGCAAAAAGCTAAAGCTCAACTCGCCGCTCTTGGCATCCTAATTTAGTTCTCAACTTAATAAAGCAAATGATATTGGTCATCGATAATTACGACTCATTTACATACAATCTGGTGCAATATTTGGGTGAGTTATTGCCTGAATATCCGCATCTGGGGGAAGTGATCGTGCGGCGAAATGATGAGGTTTCGATCGACGAAGTAAAACAACTCAATCCTGCTGGCGTGGTGATCTCGCCAGGGCCAGGTCGCCCCGAAGAATCGGGAGTCTCACTGGAAATCATTCAGCAACTTGGTGCAACTATGCCGATTTTAGGCGTGTGCTTAGGGCATCAAAGTCTAGGACTGATGTATGGCGGCAAGGTAGTATCAGCACCGTACCTCATGCATGGCAAGACTTCGGAGATTTATCACAACAATACGGGCGTGATGGCGGGGCTGGCTAATCCCTTTACGGCGACGCGCTATCACAGTTTAGTGATCGATCGACAAGCCTGTCCTGATGTGCTGGAAATTACGGCTTGGACTGACGATCGCATCATTATGGCAGTGCGTCACCGCGAATATCCCCATGTGCAGGGCGTGCAGTTTCATCCAGAAAGCATTTTAACCAGTTCAGGCAAAGCCCTGCTCCGCAACTTTCTCGCGAGTTTACCAGTCTAGAATTTAGAAGTTTAACAAGAAGTTTAAGAGAATATCTGGATTCTCGCGCCCGTATTCTGTATTCTTAACTGTCATCAATTACTTATCGAGGTGTTCATGCGACGTAGGCAATTTATTCATATCGTCCAGGGTGGAGCGATCGCCACCTTCATGACAGCAGGCATTATTGGCACTACGGATCGTGAGTCTCCTGCTTATTCTCAAACTACGCCTAAGAAGCAACCTGCACCTAAACCCAAACCTAGCACCCAACAAGGCGGGACTTTGAACATTGAGTGGCTGGGGCATATGTCCTTTCTCATTAGTGGTAGCGATCGACGCATCCTCACACATCCATTCAAACCTGCTGGTTGTACGGCAAAGTTTCCTAGACCAAACCCCAGTGCTGATTTGATCTTGACCAGTTCACGTTTGCTTGATGAAGGTTATACCGAGGGGATGCCCAAGGATAAGCTGTTGACTCAACCTGGAGCCTACAATCTTGCAGGGCTGAATTTTCAAGGCATCACCATGGATCACGATCGCTTAGGTGGTCGAAGATTTGGCATGAATGTGGCGTGGGCATGGCGACAAGCTAATCTGCGGATTGTGCATCTTGGGGGCGCGGCATCACCTGTAAAAGGCGATCAGCGGATTCTGTTGGGTCGTCCTGATGTGTTAATCATTCCTGTGGGTGGTGGAGACAAGGCTTACAACGCCACGGAAGCTCAAGCGGCAATCGCGACGCTCAATCCGAAGCTGGTAATTCCGACCTACTACCGCACTAGCAAAGCTAATGACACTTGCCAAATTGCGGCGGTGGATGAGTTTCTGGCTCTAATGCCAGACGTTAAAGTGAATAAGCTTAGTGGTTCTAGCCTCCAAGTATCGTCTGCGAGTTTGTCTGACACGATGTCGATCGCCGTCTTCCAAGCCTAGATCGATCACTAAGCTCAGGATCTGGGCAACTCACTCAGATCCGATCTGGATCTTCGCCCAACTCTCGCAAACGATTTGCTAGCCGTTCTGCCCGTTGAGATTCTGCTTCAGCTCGTTGTTGAGCAACTTCTTCGGGTAGCAACACCAATGCGCCGTTAGCATCGTAAAACCGTAACCAGTGAGCCGTTTCTCGATCGATTGTCCCCGCCCAAGTACCTAACCATAAACCCAAGGTTTCACACCATAACCAGCCCCGACTGTCTGGCTCAATTTCGCGGTAGGCATTATTACGATGCCAACCTAAAAGTGATTCGCGGTTAAAGGGATTGTAAACAAAGTAATCTTGGGTTTTAAAGATTCGATCGTAAAGCTGTTTTTTGAGTCCTAAATCTACACTGGCGGTACTAGGTGACATCAGTTCAATAATCACATCAGGATAGCGTCCCTCTTCTTCCCAGACCACCCAACCCTGTCGATCGCGCTCTCCATCAACATCCAACACTACAAAAAAGTCGGGGCCGCGAAAGTCGCGATTTTTAACTTGGGTGCTGCTGTAGTAGATGAACATATTGCCGCCGACATAAAAGTCAGTTTGCGCGTCGCGGTACTGCTGATAGGAGCGAATCAGCACATTCATCGCTACACGATGTTGATTAGTTTCCAAGGATTCTCCATCATCAAAAATTAAGTCAGTTGGCGGCATGGGGGGATTCCAACCGTCAGGTTGAGTAACTGTTTGCTGAGGAAGGGTATTGACCATAGTAGGCACCAACGCAAGGTGATGTTTATATCTTATCTTGAGGAATCATTTTGGTAATCCGTTCAGACGAAATAAAAGGAACTGGGTGGTCTGGAGATTATTGAAATTATCATCACTGACTAGAATTAAACTCTGCGAACCGTCGGCGAGGCGTGGGCCGAAAGTCATCCCTTCGAGATTATCCAACCGAAAACCAAGTTCACTTAAATCTAGTAATAACTTTTTTTGAATTGGCTGGACGCGCAGCTCACCTTTGAGGCTTTCGATCCTAGAAGTGTCACTAGCTCCACCTGTAGCAAGCTGAAACAACTTTGCGCCAAAGAAGCCGACGCTAAAAGTGCGTTCCAAACTGAGGAAATGTCCACCTCGATCTGCCACCAACAATTCGACTAAACCATTAGCATCTTTCGATGGATCGGGTTCCAATTGGTAAAGATGTTCGGCAACGATCGAAGGTTTTCCCGCACCCACGACATAGTGTAAAAAGCGACTTTTGATCCCCTCAGTTCGAGTCAACAACTCCTTACCCTGAGCTAAAGCTGATTCTGTCGCCGTGAACACGCGCATCGGGTCGCCAGTTCCATTACTGACTAGAGTTAAAGCATCGAAGCCAAGATTATCTTGAATTCCTTGAGGTCGATCGGGTTTCTCTGGATCGAGTGAAAATCGTTTGGGGATTGGTAAGCTTTGCAGCCATGCACCTGTCTCTAAATCAAACTCGTTAACGAATGCTGGGATACCTTTGCTGGTGACACCTTCGCTCGAAATAAACACTGACCTTCGATCGATCCGTTGATCGCTTAAGGCAATCCCTTCTGGATCGACCTCACCTCTGGCATAGGTTTCACCTTTCTCATTTTTGAGTGCAGTTACACCTACGACCGTGACGCTCTCTAATTTGGGCGCGGTCTTGTTAAAGTCGAGCTTGAGTGTGTAGAACCGTGCTGGGGCTTTGTCGCTGCGATCGTCAGAAATCACATAAAACAGATCGCGACTTCGATCGTAAGTAATGCCCGACAACCCACCCACAGGAGCATCTTGGAAGTCCTGCTTGTCGAAC
>JARCMB010000146.1 GCA_030248825.1 Pseudanabaenaceae cyanobacterium MP8IB2.15
GCATAATTCGTTTGATCGCTATTGATTGACTTCAATCTTGAATAAAACCAATGCGCCTGTTCGGAGGTGTAGATTCATCGATAGGATTTGTCAAGATTTTTAATCGCACATTGACGTTGCTGACATTGGTAAGTTCTTCAGTGTAGTTGCCTGCTCCATCATATCCACGCAGAAGGATTTGATCAGGGCTTCTCCAATTGAAGTTATCAACAATCATCATTTCACCAGAAGAATTACAGGAGTATATAAGTAAGCTTTGCCCGACTTCTATTTGCCTGTAAACCTCAAGAATGCGTTGGTTAAGATTTTTAGACCATCTTTCTGCGCCACACTCAATTTTTGGCATTTTAATTCTTGGCATATAAATAAATCCGCTCGGTGGAGTAACAACTGAGGCAAGTTGGTTGTTTAGATTTTCCATTGATGACTACTCCATAAGTTTTATAGTAAGCCATAACCATAGCACAATTCACATATTTAGTGTCAGCATCTAAAAATAACTCATTAACGACACTAGCTGTAGATTTGGTTGTAAAATACTCTGTAAAACATTCTGTAAGAAATTTCTAGGTTTAAAGTGCAAACTATAGGCCTCTGAAAAAGAGTACATCCGAAATTCAGGCTAAGATTTGGAGTAGATTAGTTAGGACGCAGAGAAAGGTACGAGGGTCAGAATCATGAGCCAAGTTATTGCCGTAACCGAAGCGATTACAAACTTAGCCGAAGCAGAAGCTAAGTTTTCTTTACATCGATCGACCAATCCCCAATTTTTCCAAGAGTGGCACGATCGTTTGCCTAGCTTAACTGATTCTGAAAAAGTAACCCTCGATCGAATCCGCCAACGTTATCTTTACCACCGCAATGAAGATTCTCCTCTAGAAGAGACGGTTAAGTTACTTTTAGTTTCACCTTTATTTGAACTAGCAGGTTTTTACGATCCTCCCTTTAAGTTGCAAACAGAGGTTTTTGTTGAAATTACCGTCGATCGAATTGCTGAAGAAGTATTACGAGGTAAGATTGATGCCCTTGTAACCTATACCCATCCGCAAAAAGGAAAACTTTGGGTTGTGGTTTTAGAGGCGAAGCGGTCGCATATTTCCGTATGGTCAGCTCTGCCGCAGGCGATCGCTTATGCTATGGCAAATCCATTCTCTGATTTTCCTGTATTTGCCATGATTACAAATGGCGATGAAATTACTTTTGTGAAACTGGTATTGGGAAGCTCAACTGAGTATGATGTTTCGACATCTTTTTCGACGCTTCCATTACGCAATGAACTGCATCAGGTGTTAGCAGTCCTAAAGCAGATTGGTAATGAGATCGCCACGTAAAATTTTTGGTTTTATTGGTAATTCTGATGAATTCGTAGAATCGCTTCCCCTGCTTCGTCTACCGATCGACCAAAAGCAAAAATCCCATCCTGATGTCCTGCCATCACAAACACATTTCGATCGAATATATCGGTAACACCTTGATAAATTCTCGCGATCTCTTGCGCCATCTCTAACGTGCCATAGGGAACATCAGGGCTTGTGTGCAAATAATTAGCCGCCAGCATGTTCTGCCATAGAGTGTTGGAGTGAATGTGAAAGATCGCGTTTACCTGTGGACTGAGGGCGTAAATCGCGCTGTGCGTGGCAGACTCTGAAGATGCTAGAGCGGGGCCAGCAACCGTGAGCGCGTGATCGATCGGATCGTAACTAAGTACCTTGGTGTAATGCTTTGCGGCTAAATCGGCAAGATAACCTGTTTGGGTAGCAGTGATCAAAAAACTATTGCCCTCAGATCTAATGCTGACGTTGCCATAGCCGATGCCGTCATCATATTCCCCGATCAGATCGAGTTGAAACAGTCGTTTGCGCCATGCCTCCAAAGCTGCCAATACTGCAAAGTCATACGGCTCTGTTTGGATAAATCGATCGATCTTGTATTTAATTACGCCCTCTTGTTCGGGCATGGCTGCTGGACTCATTTTCACTCCTCAAATCAAATCGTCAAACATCTGAGTAATTGTTGCCTCACTCGCCGCACAGATGCCTCTTTCGGTAATTAAACCTGTGACTAGATGGGCAGGCGTGATATCAAAAGCATAGTTAGCTGCCTTAGTCTGGCGCGGTGCGATCCTGATGCGATTGATTGCTCCTACATCATCAATCCCATGCATGTACAAAACCTCATCCTCACTTCTAGTTTCGATCTCTACTTCCTTCACCGCATCTCGCATTTGCATATCCAACGTAGAAGCAGGTAAAGCGACATAGAATGGCAGATGATTTGCAGTGGCGGCGAGAGCTTTGAGATAAGTACCAATTTTATTCACGACATCACCACAGCGCGTCACTCGATCTGCGCCAACAATACACATATCCACCATGCCATATTGCATCAATAGTCCACCTGTATTATCGGCAATTAGTGTATGTGGGATACCCTGTTGTTCGAGTTCTCATGTGGTTAGGTTCGCGCCCTGATTTCGCGGTCTAGTTTCATCCACCCAGACATGGATATTAATGCCTCGATCGAAAGCTTCGTAGATTGGAGCTAGAGCCGTACCTCGATCGGCAATCGCCAACCAACCAGCGTTGCAATGGGTGAGAATATTTACGGTTTCGCCATGTTTAGCTTGGGCTAATTTTTCGATAATTTCACAACCAAACTCGCCGATTTTTTGGGAGTTCACGACATCTTCATCGGTAATGTCGATCGCTTCTTGTCGCGCCCGATCGATTACATCCTGAGAATTTCGGATCACCCGTAACATTCGATCGACTGCCCAAGCGAGATTAACTGCCGTGGGTCTGGCTACGCGAATTTTGGCTGCGAGTTTTTCGATCTTTGCCAAATCTCCGTCTGACTCAACAGCGGCAAGATATACACCAAATGCCCCGACATTACCAATAACGCCTGCCCCGCGCACAGTCATGTTGGAGATCGCATTAACGGCATCCTCACTGGTATTTAGCCGCTTTGTCTCATAAGCAAATGGCAACTTAGTCTGGTCGATCACAACCAAGCTCCGATCTTCCAGCCACAGAGCTTTGTACTTACCGTTACTCATAAAATCAAATCTTTTTTATCCCCCTCTCCTCGTAGGAGAGGGGCTAGGGGTGAGGTCTATCTATGCTTCGATCGACACCGAGAGAATTTTGTCACCGATTCTAATTGCCCTTACTACATCGACATCTTTAGTGATGCCAAATGCCGCGTAGTTACCATCGAGGAAAGGGGCTGCATCAAGGGTAATGAAAAACTGACTAGTGGCGCTGTTTGGTTCATTTGTCCGAGCCATCGAAATTACACCCGCCGTATCGTGCTTGACAACGGGCTGTTGTCCACGCGCCAGAGTTTTGCCAATCGTGGGAGCGGCATCACCCTCTGCCCAAATTTCCAACTGAATATGTCTGCCCGAACCACCTGTGCCGTTGCCTTTGGGGTCGCCACCTTGAATCACAAAACCAGGCTCTACCCGATGAAAAGTAAGATTGGTATAAAAACCTTCATTAGAAAGATCGACAAAATTCTTGACCGTAATTGGAGCCTCTAGGTCAGATAACTCAAGATTGATTGTGCCTTTACTCGTTACCATGATGGCGCGGGTCATAGCTGTTTCTCCGTGTATTAAGTGTATTTTTTATTTAGCCTTTGCCAGTTTAACAGCCACTTGCTAGAGTTACGTAGCAAAGTTTTAGCAACGCGAGCGGGAAACAGCTAGATAGCCCCAATCTTTATGGCTCAGTTCTGCAACTCTCGATCGATAATGGTTTTGAGCTAGACTTGAGCTGATAAACTGGTGTTAACAAATAGCGTAAACGATGGAATCACTGCTTTCTACCCAGAGCGTAATGATCTTGCTGCTAGCAGCCTATGGGGTTGCGATGTGGATGTTTCTGACCAGTGCACCAAAAGTTCACACAGTGATGGTGACAGACATGGATCAGGCGAAAGTTTTTTATGAAGGGCAACTGGAGCTACCTTTAGCCGATGTGCCACTGCATTATTACTATGGCTATGAATCCAGCTTAGGTGCGGCAGTCGATCCGATCTACCTCCCCTCAGAGGCAAGGTCTACTAGAACTAAAGCAACTTCTAGTAGCGAAGGATTATGGTATCAACTCCAAAAAAATACGCAACTTCATATTGTGCCTGGGGCGCGAAGATCTGAGTCAAACCGCGACCGACACATCTGTTTTAACCGCGATTGCATCGAACAGGTGCTGCTAAAAATCCAAATTCAAGGAATGAAACACAAAATTCGGAGCGAGAAGCCGTTGCAGTTTTTAGTCAAAGATCCTGATGGGCATGTGATCGAAATTGCTGAAGTTGCGACCTGATATGCGATATGTTCGATCGATCTGGCGGCAGTTCAACCAAAAGATCGAATTT
Source organism: Pseudanabaenaceae cyanobacterium MP8IB2.15 (assembly GCA_030248825.1). Lineage (GTDB taxonomy): Bacteria > Cyanobacteriota > Cyanobacteriia > Pseudanabaenales > Pseudanabaenaceae > JARCMB01. The sequence goes on from JARCMB010000146.1 coordinate 4,384, forward strand.
TTGAAGTTGGAAACTTACGCAATTTACTTAGCATCGCACCATCCTAGAGTTCCTTGGTACGCCAAAGCTCTAGCAGCAGGTGTGGTCGCCTATGCCTTTAGCCCGATCGATTTAATTCCTGACTTTATCCCTATCTTCGGCTATGTTGATGATCTCATCCTTTTGCCTCTAGGGATTTGGCTAGTGCTGCGAATGATTCCGCAAGATGTGATTGATGAATGTCGAGATCGAGCTGCTAAAGAACTTAACCGCGATCGACCGACGAATTGGATTGTTGTGGTATCGATCGTGGCAATTTGGATCGCATTGACAGTTTTGGGTGGATTATGGCTATA
>JARCMB010000147.1 GCA_030248825.1 Pseudanabaenaceae cyanobacterium MP8IB2.15
GATGAATGCCAGTCTTTACTACTACAAAGGCTACTCACTACGGGAAGCTAACCCACGCTTTGCCGATTGGTTTAATGCAATGGAAAGTCGATCGACTTATTGCGGGACTCAGAGTGACTTCCACACCCATGCTCACGATTTGCCGCCACAAATGGGTGGATGTTACGAGAATGGCGAACCTCAGATGCTAATTAACAAAGAGAAAGTCGATCGTGGCCCCTGGGCTGGGCTGCCAGACGTAACTTATGCTGAACCCCAAAGCTCCCGCGCTGAGGCACTCCAACGTGTGCTCAAGCACCGCACTAATATTATCCGAGTTAACCCTGCGGATGAGGGTCTGATCGATGAAGCTCTACGTTGTGCGCTCACATATTTGATCGCTGACAACGCCTGTACACCGCCAGAGGGTAGCGATCTCGCACTTCGATATTTACGCGATCGAATTAGTGTGCCGCGTGACATGTCAATCTATGCTGCTAAACGACTAAGGGAGTCACTGGAGTTAACTGCTGCCCTAGTAGGAGATCGACAAGGTTCTCCCATTCCGACAAATCATCGCCGAGACCAAGACCCCGCAAATTTCTCAGGAAATTTTTCTGAGCTTTGAGTAACTAGATTACTGATTATCACAAATACTTAATCCTTGCTGCCCTCGATCGCTAAAACGATTGTTTTTCGCCTTCTGGTAAACGATCAATCGTTTTGAACACTTAAAGATTTCTGGATACGCTTCATTCTTTGTTGACGAATTTCTTCATCAAACCTGCTAAGTACTTCATCAAACTGAAGTCCTAATTCCTGCATTTCCAGACGAGCACGTCGCAAGTTACCCAAGAGATGTCGATCGACTGATGGATTTGGCATTAATGGTTGGTTTGTCATGGTAAATTCCACTCACTTCTGATTTCCTGAATACTTTGTTGTAGTGCTGGCAATCTAGCCTCAGTATTCACTATAACTTGCATCACTAGCTCTAGAATATCCTCTGGAACATCAGGCTGAACATTGAAAATCCGAATTTGTAGACTTGAAAATTGGGAGAATCGCTCAGTAGCCTGTTCCGCAACGCTTTGTAAATCATCAAGATAAACAATGGTTCTTTCTGTTTCTCCAAATGTGTCAAACAGGAAAAACTCGGCAACTCTGGCATTATCAATAACATCAGCTAATTGTCGCTTCAATCTCCAGATTGCCTCAGAGATGTCATTTGAAAGTTTTGCCATAACCGCCGTGCCGAAATTAAACTCTGTTAATGCTAAGAGATTAACACCAAACTTATTTAATACTCTTAGACTGCAACTCAAGTTCAGATTCATCCTATTTTTCTTGAGCTTTTCGATTTGCCTTATCTAATAAGACGGCTTGCTCAGATGTAGTGAGATCGCGCCACTCTCCCAAACTCAGAGTATCCAACCTTAGATGCCCGATCGAAACTCTAACTAATCTCAAAGTGGGGAAGCCTACCGATGCCGTCATATGTCGGATTTGGCGATTTTTACCCTCGATTAGCGTCATCTCTAGCCATGCGGTCGGAATATTAGCTCGATCTCGAATTGGTGGATCGCGGGGTGGCAAAACTGGTTCTGAAGGTAAGAGCCTCACCTTAGCTGGTTGGGTTTTATAGCCTTGAACGATCACACCTGTTTGTAACGATTCGATCGATCCGACATCGGGCACACGCTCGACCTGCACCCAGTAAGTCCGTGGATGCTGAAACTTCGGATCGCTGAGTCGGTGCTGGAGTTGTCCATGATTGGTCAGCAGTAATAATCCTTCACTATCTCGATCGAGGCGACCAACAGGATACACATCTGGCACAGGAATATAATCTGCTAAGGTCTGGCGTTTGTGTTCGGGATTGTCATTGTCAGTAAACTGAGTCAAAACCCCATATGGTTTGTAAAATAACAGATAGCGAAAAGGCATATTGCTTGGTGTGTTGAGATCGATCGACAAAAAATTACAAGAAATTTACGATAAAAAATGACATCACTTACCCAAATTTGACAGACATAAGGTACTCTGTTTACTCAATTCCACTTCAGGCGATCGAAAAGTAACCGAAAGTAAATGTGTACCGAGCTGATGACTACTGATGAAACTAATTAGTGTTGCCAAATCCAGTATAAGCTTGGCTTTTATTGCAGGAATTGTTTTCTCGGTTTGTGCTGCCACTTGGCGGTATGTGATTGTTCCTTACCGAACTCCTCCTGCAAAGCCTGTCTACATCAACGACGGGAAATCTGTGGCCGCCCCAAGCCGTCCTATGGCATTTCTGAAGTCTGAACCCTTAGCGAAACCAAGGTTTACACCGAAATCGATCGTGCCTGAAGCCAAATATCAAGGTAAAGTCAACGCTTCTAGTGGGTTGGTAATGCGATCTGAACCCAGTCAAGAAAGTGCTAGGGTAGGAGGGATTGACTATGATGCCAGCGCCTACGTTCTCAAAGAAAGCCTCGATCAAGAATGGGTATACATTCGGCAAGAAGGCACTAAAGAAGAAGGTTGGGTGCGGGCAGGTAATCTGACTCGAAATTAATTTGATCTGAGCTAGATGTTGTTAATCAGGTAGAGAAGTTAATTCTTTGCTGATTTTCGCATTTTAAGCTTCAATCCCTAAAAAATATGCAATTCATCGATCAAGTAGAAATTCAGGTAAGAGGCGGCAACGGCGGCGATGGTGTAGTGGCATGGCGACGCGAGAAATATGTGCCAGCAGGTGGCCCATCAGGTGGAAATGGTGGTCATGGCGGCTCGGTAATCATGGAAGCAGTGACCGATCTACAAACTCTGTTGGACTTTAAGTTTGAACGGATTTTTAAGGCAGAAGACGGTACTCGCGGCGGCAATAGTAATATGACAGGAGCCAAGGGGGTCGATCGAATCATCAAAGTTCCCTGCGGCACGGTGTTAATTAATACCCAAACCGAATCGATCGTCGCCGACTTGACTGAGGCGGGGCAGCGAGTAGTAATTGCGCGGGGCGGCAAAGGTGGCATGGGCAATAAATACTTTTTGAGTAACAGCAATCGTGCCCCCGAACACGCTTTACCAGGACTGCCAGGCGAAATTTTTGACCTGCGGATGGAGTTGAAGCTAATTGCTGAAGTCGGGATTATCGGCTTGCCAAATGCGGGTAAATCGACCCTGATTTCGGTGCTTTCGGCGGCTAAACCCAAGGTGGCAGACTATCCGTTTACGACGCTGGTGCCAAATTTAGGTGTGGTGTCGAAGCCGAATGGTGATGGCGTGGTGTTTGCCGACATCCCTGGCTTGATCGAAGGCGCGCATATGGGGATCGGTTTGGGGCATGACTTTTTGCGCCATGTCGAACGGACGCGACTGTTATTACACATGGTAGACATGACGGCAGAAGACCCTCTGGCAGACTATTTCACGATCCAAGCTGAGCTTGAGGCATACGATCATGGTTTAGCGAGCAAGCCGCAGATTTTGGTTTTAAATAAGTCTGATGCGGTGGATATCGATCGAATTGCCACGTTAGAACAAGAATTTGCCGCTAAAGTTGGCGAGTCTTTGGTGATTTCGGCGGTCGCACAAAAGGGATTAGCTCCTCTCTTACAAAAAGTCTGGCAAGCAATGGAAGAGTTACCTGCTCTGAATCAACCATTGTTTCTCAGCTAACTGATGTTAAGCGAATAATTTTGAAACACTCAACCCTCAGAGTGTTTTTTATGTATAAAAATCTGGATTTATGAAAATTTAAGAAACCAAGGTAATCGAGCGCAATCTGAGGTTTAAATGGCTCGGAAATAAAGTGAAGCTTAAAAATATTCGTTTTTTGAGCAAGCTAATGATAATCTGCTTAAAGTTGCCTGATCCAGATCCTTCAGGCGCAAGATCGCATTTTTTATCACTCTAGGGTTTTAAGTGTATGTCAATAGAAACCGCCGATTTAAACATTTGTGTAGGTTCTCCTATGGCATTTGCTCGATGATTTCCATTGTCTTAACGCTGACGGTGCAGACTCTTTGCAGTAAGTCGATGACTTGAGATTTATAATCAGCAAATTTATAGGTGTTAAAAAGTTTGGCGATCGTGGGATCTTTGGGTTTCTTTTCTTTGTATTGGTCGAGTATCCATTCCAGCGCGGAACGGTTGCCGAGTTTGTAGTCCCATGCGATCGAATCTACTCCAATTAACTGCGTATTCTCATCTAAAATAATCACACCGTTAGTTTTATCGGCTTTGAGTTTGGCTTTGGGGTTTGCTTTGGTGTCTATTTCTACTTGTTGCAGTCCGTAGGGTTGGATGGTTTCATAGTTGAGATGTAAGTCCATTAAGGCTTTGCCCCATGCTGCCCATTGATGGAAGC
>JARCMB010000012.1 GCA_030248825.1 Pseudanabaenaceae cyanobacterium MP8IB2.15
AGCCGCCGCAACCAGTTCTGCGAAAACTGCTAGATCGGGCTGGATTTTTTCTAACTCAGCCACGCCCAAATTTAACACGCTCGGATCGTCTGCTTCCAATGCTTTTGCCGTTTCAGGTGAATGCTTGCCGATCTGCGCGATCGACTTTCCTATCGTTGCGATCGTAGCTTCAGCAAACTTCTCGCCCGACTTCTCCAGCGCCTTGGTAAGAAATATCGTTGCAATAACAGTTGTCGCGGTGACTGGATCTAGCATTGTTTCCTCCGATTGCGAGTTGAATTAAGTCTATTCATCCATTCCAACACAGATATCTCAAACGATCAAGCGATCGATCATGCAACACTCCCGATGATTAAATCGATCGCCTTGTCGATCATCTCAGATCGATCGACCATTGCCGCTAATTGCACCACCGTATAGCAACCACCAAAAGCTTCCGCAGCAGCACCAGACATAGCAACATGATAGGCATCCGCCACTGCTTCTCTCAACTCTTCTGTCGAAAGATAAGCCCCTCCTGCTTTCCTTCTACGATTGGTTTTCTGAATCTCATACACCGCATTATCGATCGAAGCATCCCACGATCGCGTTGTCTTTCCTTCAGCTTGACGCTTGATTAAATGCAGTAGGAGAATTTTGGCAAAACTAGAGATTCTATTCTGCTTGTCGTCTTTGCTCATCTCAGTCATCTCCTCCACCAGCAGCAAAGCATCAGAAATATTGCCACCCATCAGCAACGTTCGTAGTTCCATCAACTCTTCCATTGTCGATCCCTCCAGCCCTGAAGTTTAGTCAGTGGGTTGCTTAATTTTAAAGATAGCATCCTGCTCGGCGTTGACATTTTTAGCTAGCATGTTGGCGATACCAGTCGATCGTGTTGCGTAAGCCCTGCTCAAAGCCGATCTGAGCTGTAAAGCCAAATTGTTGTTTAGCTCTTTCCACATCTAGGCAACGACGAGGTTGACCGTTAGGTTTATCAGTTTCCCAAATAATTTCGCCTTTAAATTCCATTAACTTGCAAATCAAGTTAATCAAATCGTGGATCGAAATCTCATAACCAGTACCGAGATTAACTGGCTCTGCCTGATCATAGAGTTGAGTTCCCATCACAATCCCTTGAGCGGCATCATCTGAATAGATAAACTCGCGCGTGGGCGAACCATCACCCCAAACAGATATTCGATCTTCTCCTTTTTGCTGGGCTTCGTACACCTTACGAATTAGAGCAGGGATCACATGGGAACTATTGGGATTGAAGTTATCCTGTGGCCCATAGAGATTGACAGGTAATAAGAAAATGCCGTTAAAACCATATTGCTGACGATAGGCTTGAAGCTGTACTAAGAGAGCTTTTTTCGCAACTCCATAGGGCGCATTAGTTTCTTCGGGATATCCATTCCAAAGATCGTCTTCTTTAAATGGGATGGGAGTAAATTTTGGATAGGCGCAGATTGTACCCACACAGACAAATTTCTGCACGTTCGCTTGATAGGCAGCATGAATTAACTGTGTTCCCATAATCAGATTGTCGTAGAACAATTCCGCAGGTTTTTTTTGATTTAAGCCAATTCCACCGACGTGGGCTGCTAGGTGAATGACGATATCTTGCCCCTGTACGACTTGCTCACAAACTGCCAGAGAGCGTAAATCTTGGTCATTCGATCGAGGAATCGAGATTTTCTCCCGATCTGCGCCTGCTGCCAAGAGTTTTGCCACAACTTGCTGCCCCAGAAAGCCAGCTCCACCTGTGACTAGAATCCGATAATTTTCAAGATTTGTAAAAGCGTTCATCGGTATTTAGTAACTGCTGATTGATTATTGCCAATTGTTATTAGTGCCAGATTGTCGCAATGTCGCGATATCTATAGCTGCTGCACCGCTAGGAGTTGCTAGCCCCAGAGCCGCCAAATCTGCATCAACCATGAGATGAACCAACTCTGCAAACGTCACACTTGGTTGCCAGTTTAACTTTTGTCTGGCTTTGGTCGCGTCCCCTAATAATAGATCGACCTCGGCGGGACGGAAGTAGCGCGGATCGATTTCGACATAATCTTGCCATTTCAGGTTGGCATAACTGAATGCTAGTTCCAAGAAGTCACTCACGGCATGGGTTTCGCCTGTTGCCACCACGTAGTCATCGGCGGCTGTTTGCTGAAGCATGAGATACATAGCCTCTACGTAGTCTTTGGCATAGCCCCAATCGCGCTTAGCTTCAAGATTGCCGAGATAGAGTTTCTTTTGTTGACCTGCAATGATGCGGGCGATCGCACGGGTAATTTTGCGTGTGACAAACGTCTCGCCGCGCCGTGGACTTTCATGGTTGAACAAGATGCCATTGCTGGCAAATAAGTCATAGGATTCGCGATAATTCACAGTTTGCCAATGGGCATAAACCTTGGCACAGGCATAGGGGCTGCGGGGATAGAACGGCGTAGTTTCACTTTGAGGTACGGCCTGGACTAGCCCAAACATTTCCGAAGAACCCGCTTGGTAGTAGCGGACTTCATTGCCTGTGCGTTGCTGAAAATCGCGCAGGGCTTCGAGTAATCGCAGCGTTCCCATGGCCACGGAGTCCACTGTATATTCTGGGGCATCGAAGCTAACTCGGACATGGGACTGTGCGCCCAAGTTATAGACTTCATGTGGACGGACAGCCTCTAACAGTCGCCCTAAAGCTGTGCCATCGGTAAGGTCGCCGTAATGCAGAAATAGTTTGGTATCGGGCAAGTGAGGGTCTTGATAGAGATGATCGATTCGATCGGTATTTATCGTGGAACTACGACGGACAATGCCATGCACTTGATAGCCCTTAGATAGCAGCAATTCTGAGAGATAAGAGCCATCTTGTCCTGTAATTCCTGTAACGAGTGCGCGTTTTCGATCTGTCATTGGTAATTGAGATTATTGATAATTGTGTCGTGATTAAGTGCTAGTCAGCTTTGTCCAATAGCTCTCGTAGATCTGCAAAATGGCAGGATCGAGCTTCACCAGACGACCACCCTTGTCGATCGACTCCTGCGTTGGCGACCATGCAGCAATATTTTTGAGATCGGGAGCAATTCGATCGATCGCCGACTTGTTGGTTGTGCCAAAACTGTTGGAGTTACTGACTTTAGCTGCAACTTCTGGTCTTAGGAGGTAGTTAATCCAGATATAAGCCGCTTCGGTGTTGGGTGCATCCTTAGGAATGGCGATCGTATCAGTCCAAATCGACGCACCACTCTCAGGAATAATATATTTTACGTCTGGGTTTTGGCGGGCAACACTCAAACCATCGCCAGAGAAAGCCATCGCTACGGCTAAGTCTCCTGCAATCAGTCGATCGCGCCAAGCATCAGTTTCAAAGCTTGCCACTGAGGGTTTTAGTTCTTGTAACTTCTCAAACGCTTGTTTGATTTGAGCTGCGTCTGTAGAGTTGTAGTCATATTTCAGCGTGTGCAGTGCCATTGCCATGACTTCACGCACATCGTTAAGTAGTGTTAGCTTGCCCTTAAGCTGTTCTTTGTGTTCCCACAGGTAGCTCCAATCTTTTGGTTCACTGCCGATCGACTTTTGCACAGCCTTGACGTTGTAGGCAATCCCAGTTGTACCCCAGCTAATCGGAACACTGTAGACGTTTTCGGGATCGTAGGCGTTCTTTACGAACGATCGATCGAGGTTGGAGAGATTGGGAATTTTGGTTTTGTCAACCTTGGCAAGCAGTCCTGGCGCGATCATCTGCGTCACCATGTAGTCACTGGGATAGATCGCACTGTAGTTAGATTTGCCACTTGAAGCTTGCAGTTTTGCCAACATCACCTCGTTGGAATCGTAACTATCACCAACGATCTTGATCCCAGTTTCAGCCGTGAAGTCTTTTAAGATTTCTTCGTTATCGACATAAGTTGCCCAGCCGTAGATATACAGCGTGTCTTGAACCTTAGATTGAGTTGGGGATTGAGACGGAGAACTGGTTGTGCTGGCATTACAGGCAGAGATCGCAGTGCTAGCAGCCAAGCCAGAGGCGACATAGGCAGAATTTCGCAAAAACTTACGACGCGATAGACGGGATAAATTCTCAGATATCACTAAATTAATCTCCTAGGTAAAGTAAATGTGATTAATCCTAACTGGTTAAGACCAGACAATCATGGGGCGACCATGACACATAAACTTGGCAACCAAACTCCAGTCCAGACCGTTGAGCATTAGCAGATAGAATACTCCACTTTTGGGATTGGCTGTCAAACGCCATTACGTCAGCACCTTGATGTTGCGATCTCATCAGAGTCAACTGTTTCGTTGGCATATTATCGCCCGTCTCTAAATCCACAATGTACTGCGAATGATCGCCAAGGTAAAGCATATTGATGAGCGTACCTTTGTAATAGTTATAAGCAGAATCTGGCGGTTCGATCGACATCTGAATTTTTTCGGGACGCACACACACGGTAGTTTCACGACAATCCATCCAATCAGGTGGCTTTGCCGCAATCAACTTCAAGCCATCACTGGTGATGATTTCTAGATTTGTCCCATCTTGAGCAATTACCTCGCCATCAAACTTATTTGTATTACCGATAAAATCTGCGACAAATACCGTCTTGGGTGAGTTATACATTTCGCTTGGTGAACCAATTTGCTCAATTCGTCCCTGATTCATCACGGCAATCCGACTGGAAATACTCAAAGCTTCTTCTTGATCGTGCGTCACCATAATGAAGGTGATTCCCAGATCGCATTGCAAGCTCGATAGTTCGACCTGCATTTGTTTACGTAACTTTAGATCCAACGCACCGAGCGGTTCGTCGAGCAAAACCACGGTAGGGCGATTGATCAACGCTCTTGCCAACGCGACACGCTGCTGCTGTCCACCCGACAACTGGCGAGGATAATTATGACCTTTTTCTTCTAAGCGCACCAGTGCCAATGACTGCCTTACCCGTTCTTGGATTTCAGCTTTGGGCAACCCGCGCACTTTTAAACCGAATGCAACATTGTCCCAGATCGTCATATGTCCAAACAAAGCATAGCTCTGGAAGACAGTATTGACAGGACGACGATAAGCGGGCACATAGGTCATGGGCTGACCTTGAATATAAATTTCTCCTGCCGATGGTTCCTCGAAGCCTGCAATCAGCCGTAACAGCGTAGTCTTACCACACCCAGACGGGCCCAAGATACTAAATAATTCGCCCTTTTGAATCTGGAGGTCAACTCCCTGCACTGCCGTATAGGAGTCAAAAAACTTAAACACGTTCTTAAGCTCGACATCTAAGGTAGTGCTGGCTATAGAGCGGACATTTGCTTCAGTGGTGGATTGCGCCATAGCTAAAATTTACCTAAAAATTTACCTAAACCAAGCTGGTAAACAAAGATTAGTACAATTTCGGCGGGATGGATAGCGATCGACCGATTATGATCCGCACAGTGCAAGTGATGATTTAAGGTTTAGCTGTGAT
>JARCMB010000003.1 GCA_030248825.1 Pseudanabaenaceae cyanobacterium MP8IB2.15
AAATTCAAAAAATAAGGAGATCTAAAATGCTTCGAGTTAGTGGATATCTATTAATTGCCATCAGTATCATCCACGTTCTTGTTGGTGTATTGATTTGTGCCGTGCCTCTGGCAGATATTGGACGCAATGGTATTTTCAATGCTGTTTCGCCCGATCTACTCTCGCCCAATTTTGACCGCGAGGCTGCCTTCTGGTTCATGATGTTCGCACCACTCCTTTTCGCAATCGGACAGCTATGCTGCTGGGCAGAGTTTCAGGGAATAACACTACCCGCTTTTCTTGGTTGGAATCTTTTAGCTGTTTCTCTAGTTGGCATCTTACTTCAACCAATTTCAGGGTTTTGGCTTCTCATATTGCCAGCGATTCTGATTGTTTTAGCTGACCGCAGAGCGAACAATCGAACTTCATCAATGACTATCGATCGCTGACCTATTTAGCAATAAACAATTGATTCAATAGTTTTGTTGACTCAAGTGAGGCATCTGTTATGTATGAATTTGCAGCAGCTTCTGAGAACGGATCAATCGTGTTTGGATCGCCCTATTGGATATACGAACTAAACAAAGAGATGACTAAATTAATCACGTTAAAGAAATTATTCCTCAAAAATCCATATGTCTGGTTGCGCTTGCTCAGTCGGAGCAAGCAATATAAATGGATTTATTTTCTGATGTCAACGCTAAATATTATTCCTGCTTATCTTGCTGAGATTGAGTATTACGGTGTTTATGATCCAAAGATTGAGGATGCCACGCTTATGTTCATCATCTTTAAGCCGTTGGAATATCTGGCAGAAGCGGTCGCCGATCGCTTTGCAACAAAGAGTAAATGAAAGTTCTAATTTCAAACAAATACTACGACTAAAATTCAAGGAGGTTAAACGATGAATATCGAAATTACGCAACTCGGGCGATCGCAAGTCGATGCGACGGCTGAACTTCTGGCAAATGCCTTTAGCGAAGACCCGATATATCGCTACCTGTTTCCCGAATCGGAGCGATCGAGGGCAAACAACATCAGAAGTCTATTTAAGCTCGTTGTGATTTATAGCCAACCATTCGATCGTATTTATACAACCACAGGAACCCTACAAGGCATCGCAGCTTGGGAACCTCCAAAACATTCCCGTCCAAACCTATTACAACTTTTACCACTGGTTCTAGCGTTACCTTTTCAGATTGGCTGGAGAAATACTAGGCGAATATCTATGGCATTTTCTAAAGCCGAAGAACTTCGCAATCGTAATATGTCGCAGCCGCACTGGTATCTCATCGTACTGGGGGTTTTATCGAACTATCAGGGGCAAGGAATTGGCGGCCGACTCCTCGAACCCGTTCTCAAGCAAGCAGATCTTGAGGGATATCCCTGCTACCTAGAAACCAGCACCGAAGGAGCGGTTCGTTTCTATCAAAGGCATGGGTTTGAAGTGATCGCTACAGAGCGGTTACTAGAAAATGCTCCATTGCTATGGATGATGAAGCGAGAACCCAAAAATTCAAGAGAAAATCAGGAGCACTAGCTCTATTGAGTCTGCATCAAACAGAAGCAAGTAATGACATCAGGACAAACTAGAGTTGTGGGATTTAGAGTGCGAATTATCAGTATTCAATTAGAGGAATTATGTTTCGTAAACTATTAAAGAGAACTCAACTTGCCCTGCGGCAATTGATGAAAGAGAAGACACGATTGGCAATCGCGATCGCAGGTATAGCATTTGCCGATCTGCTGATGTTCGTCCAACTGGGATTTGAAGGTGCGCTGTATGATGCCGCAATCAAACCGCATCGCAGTTTACAAGCAGACTTAGTTCTAATCAATCCCCAACTGCAAACCCTGTTTGCGGTAAAGAGTTTTCCTAGAGAGCGATTGCAACAAGCGTTGAGCTATGAGGGAGTTGAATCGGTCAGTCCGCTCTACTTTGCTACTGGACAATGGCGCAACCCTGAAACTCGTCTCAGTCGCGCCATTCTAGTCTGGGGTGTCGATCCCGCTAGACCCGCGTTTAAGTCTTCAGAGGTAACCCAAAATCTGGACAGCCTCAAGCAACTCGACCAAGTGCTATTCGATCGAGCAAGTCGTCCTGAATATGGCGCGATCGGCGAATGGTTTAAAAGAGATGGCAGTGTGGAAACAGACCTGAATGGCAAAGTGGTTAAGGTCAAAGGCTTATTCACCAATGGTGCATCCTTCGCGGCTGATGGCAATGTGATTGCGAGTGACTCCACATTTCTGCAACTATTTCGCGATCGCAAACCCGAACTGATTGAAGTTGGACTGATTACGCTCAAACCAGGTACCGATCTGGAGAAAGTTCGATCGGAGTTGATTGCAGGTTTGCCAAATGATGTCAAAGTTCTGACCACAGAAGGCTTTGCTCAGATCGAAAAAGAATACTGGGCAAATGGAACGGGAATTGGCTTCATTTTTGGGTTAGGTGTGGGAGTGGGCTTTATTGTCGGCATTGTGATCGTTTATCAAATTCTCTACGCTGATGTTTCCGATCACCTACCTGAATATGCCACTTTAAAGGCAATGGGTTACACCGATCGATACCTCTTAGGCGTTCTCATCCAAGAGGCATTACTGCTCGCGATTTTAGGTTACATTCCTGGATTAATTCTCTCACTTGGTCTATATCAACTCGCCTATGCTGCCACGCTTTTACCGATTGTGATGACTTTAGAGCGATCGATATCTGTTTTCATATTGACGATCGTAATGTGTAGTGCTTCGGGTGCCGTAGCGATGCGAAAACTCCGCTCTGCCGACCCTGCCGATGTTTTCTAGTCTAGAGCTAAACCTATGACCCCAAATACTCTTCCCAACTCATCCTCCATGCACTTCGGCACCTCTGCTCCAATTATCTCAGTGCAGACTCTCAATCACTACTTTGGTGAAGATAACCTTCGCAAGCAAGTTTTGTTTGATATCAACTTGGAGATTAATGCGGGCGAAATTGTGATTATGACGGGGCCGTCTGGCTCAGGGAAAACGACTTTACTCTCGCTGATGGGAGGACTGAGATCGGCGCAAGAAGGGAGTATGAAAATCTTGTCTCAGGAGATGTGTGGAGCTAGCAAAGATCGATTGACCCAGCTTCGCCTCAATATCGGCTATATTTTTCAGGCCCATAACTTGATGACATTCTTAACCGTGAAAGAGAATGTCCGCATGTCTCTGGAATTACATGATGAGATGTTTAACCAAGATATGGATGCAAAGTCGATCGAGATGTTAGAAGCCGTCGGACTAGGAGATCGTGCCGAATATTTCCCTGAGAAATTATCAGGCGGGCAAAAGCAACGGGTGGCGATCGCACGTGCCTTGATTAGCCAACCTAAAATCGTCTTAGCCGACGAACCCACCGCTGCATTAGACAAAAAATCTGGGCGGGATGTGGTGGAATTAATGCAGAAACTAGCGAAGGAAAGGAATTGCACGATCCTACTCGTGACTCATGACAATCGCATTCTCGATATTGCCGATCGAATTATCAATATGGAAGACGGTCGCCTCGTCGATGCAAGCTAGACTCGCTAGTAGGATATTTTCACTTTTACCTTGTTTGCCCTCTGTATTTACCCATTTTGCCGCCTAAATCAAGAGAGGTCTTCGATCGATAGTGCCAGCATTTCTTATTGAGTATTATTCTCACTTAGACTATACTGGTTTAGAGATAAATACGACATAGATATATGAGCAAGCATGGGCATCAGCAAATTTCTGAATTTGTTTTAGAAGGTCGCTTTCTGGGATTTATTGTTTCAGGTGGCAACAAGCTCAAGCACATCAAGTTGGCAACTGCCGAAGGTGAGTTTGCGATC
>JARCMB010000148.1 GCA_030248825.1 Pseudanabaenaceae cyanobacterium MP8IB2.15
AGTTTGCCAATTAAAGTTTCTACGACACGTTGTTGGGGATCGGTGGGCACAACTTGATAAATTACTTCGATTACATGATCGGGAAACCAAGCTCTAACCAGTGTGATCAGTTGTGTTGCAGTTAAACTTCGATCGCGGGGATCGTTGACTAAATGCATCCCGACTAGTCGCCCATTTTCAAAATAGACGTTGGCGGTGAACCCTCTAGCGTAAACTAGCTTGAGATTCGGTAAAGCATACAAACCTTCTCCACCTGGTTGCAGACGATGGACAACGTTATTACCGCGATGGATTGATTCGATCGATGCCCAGTTATTACTTTGAGCATAGTCAAAAAACTGAAGTTCTTTCATGCCCAAGTGGAGAGATTTCGGTAATAAAGGAGGACGAGCGCGGGTTTGCAGATTTGGGAGCGATCGAACTTCACCAACTTTGCTTTTTAAATCTGATTGCTTGACAAATTGGGGACTAGCGGAAGCACCAGCATATAGCAATCCCTGTAAGAATAGGACTGCATTCACAAACGAAATTGCAAATCTGAAGCTGCCAGATTGAAACATATGTTTCAGCATTTATCGACATTTCGCACCCATTCATAACCTAGCAAAAACTGGCAATTTTTGGTTGGGGCTGTAATGTGAGGAAATTTCGATCGCGAATAATATTACACTCACCCATCACTTATCCAAAAGCCGTCTTAGCTCTTGCTTTAAAAGCTCTGGGTCTGGCAAATAAAGCTGATATCTCGACACAAAAAGCTGATTGGAAATTCCACCCGTCGCATACTCAACCAAAATGTCATCCTTATCCCGTGCCAACACAATTCCGATTGGCTCGTTGTCATCCTCCACATTCTCCTCAGCCCGAAAATAATTGAGGTACATATTCATCTGTCCGATATCCTGATGACTCACTGATCGCGTTTTTAGATCGATTAAGACAAAACACTTGAGAATGCGATGGTAAAATACCAAATCCACAAAATAATGCGTATTGCTCAGCGTAATTCGGTACTGCTGCCCGACAAATGCAAACCCCTTACCCAACTCAAGTAGAAACTTCTCTAACTCAGCAATCAACCGATGTTCTAACTCACTCTCACGATAATTGCGGTCTTGTAAATCCAAAAACTCGAACACATATGGATCCTTCACCACATCCCGCGCTGACTCAATCTGTTGCCCATCCTTTGCTAGTGCGAAAATCTCTGCGCGATCCTTACTCAAAGCCACCCGCTCAAATAATGCCGAATCCTTTTGGCGTTTTAACTCACGCACGCTCCATTGATCGCGGATGCACTGCTGTTCGTAGAAGGATCTCGCCAGATCGTCAGAAATAGCTAAAAGCTCGGTATAGTGCGACCAACTCAATTTGCCAGACAGTGTTTGGCAATTCTCATAGTTCAGATAAAACAGGCGCATATACTGCAAATTAGAACGGCTAAACCCCTTGCCATACGACGCTTTTAAATCTCGCGCTAGCACCTGTAACAACTGAGTGCCATAATCTGCCCGTTCCTTCCCTTCTTGCTCGAACTCAACAATGTACCGCCCAATCTGCCAGTATGTTTCCACCAAAACCGCATTGACCTGCTCAAAGGCACGTTGCCGCCCCAGAGCCAAACATTCACCAATACAATTCAACAACTGCTGATAGGAATCTTCTTTAACGGTTACATCGCTCATAACTTATCGACATTTCGCACCCATTCATAACCTAGCAAAATCTGGCAATTTTTGGTTGATTTAACTTTTCTCCAACCTAACGATAAAAGCCCTCGTTAACGAGAGCTTTTAGGAATCTGGCTATCCACTGTAAATCGAAATATATTCAGTAGAGATTTTAAGGCTTGTTTTTAGTTTCAGTGCTTTCCCGATCTTTCTTTATAGGGATCGCCTGTAAATGGCTGTGCACCTGTGGCGGGATAATCATCTTTATTCGGCCCAAAGATCCTGAGTGCCGCTTCACTTAAATACCGACCTACATTCAATATCATCTTCATGAGTTTCATAGTCTTACCTTCCTAAATAGAGAAGTTATCCTAAAGAATTTTTCTTAAAGTGAGATGTGAGGGAGTTGTATCCCTGATTCCATAGTATGAGATTCTTAACTCGAATGAGCGATCGTATTGCTTACTTAATCAATGTTTGCCTTACTTCACAATCAACATGATAAACTTCACGATCGAGCAAAAGCAATAACCGCATTTTGTCCACCAAAACCAAAACTAAAACTCAGAGCAGTAGAGATTTTCGCAGTTTGGGTTTGCTTAATAAAATTCAAATCAAACGCGGGAGAGCGCATCCCAACGCAGGGAGGTAATATTTGCCGTTGTAGAGACATGAGACAAAATGCCGCTTCGATCGAACCTGTTGCGCCTAAAGCATGACCTGTCGCGCCCTTGGTTGCACCGATCGCAGGACGATGTGGGAATAACTGTTCGATCAGTGCCGCTTCAGTGGCATCATTGAGCATGGTCGCTGTACCGTGAGTATTAATCAGATCGACATCTTGAGTCGATAAACCTGCTCTCTCTAAACACGATCGAACCGCGATCGCCGCCTGTTCATGATTGGGATCGGGAGTAGTGGGATGATAGGCATCATTAGTTAATCCAAAACTCAGCACCTGTCCGTAGCTGCGGTGGTGACCGCGCCTTTGCATTGATGCTTCTGTCTCTAAAATCAGCACTGCGGCTCCCTCTCCTAGTACCAGACCTTCTCTCTCTCGACTAAATGGATATGCCCCTGTCTTGGCGATCGAACCCAAACGCCGAAATCCCGCGATCGATAGTGGTGTAATTGCCGCATCCACTGCACCTGCGATCGACATTTCACATTCACCTGTTTGGAGTAATTCGTATGCTTGCGCGATCGACCAGTTTGCTGATGCACAAGCCGCCATTGGAGCTAATACTGTCTGTTGAGTTTGAATTAAAGCTGCAACTGAGCTTGAGAGCGAACTAGGTAAAAGGTTAAGCCAATTTCCCTGATGATCTCCTCTATTCTCTAAAATCTTTTCCCATTCTTGCTGATAAGCCCGACTAGAGCCAATCACAACTCCGCAGTTAGGTAATAGAATCGATAAGTTAGCATCGTCGATCGCTTCTTGGACAGCCTGCTGGATAAATCTCTCGACTCTCGGCTGAGATGAAGATGAGAGATTGTTTACCCTAGCGATCGGGACTCTCATGCCATAAATTTCAGCTAGCTCTATCCCAGATTTACCGCTCAGCAAGTTTGCCCAGCTAGTCTCTCGATCCTGACCAATTGCTGTCACCATCCCGATCCCTGAAACTAGGACTTTAATCATTTATGTGAAAATTGCACCACCTTGAAGTCTTTGATAGTGGCGATCGAACTCAGCTTTAAGCGATGGAAAAGTATCTAAAGTCGGATCTTTTTTGATGATGCGTTCGGCGGCTTGACGGGCAATTTGATAGATCTCCTGACGGGCCGCTTCATCGGGTAGTCGATCTTCGATCGAGAATCCTGCGTGTCCTGACTGCTCTGTGCCTTCATCCTTCCCTTTGCCACGTATCTCAAAATCTCGCTCAGCAATAAAAAAACCATCTTGAGATTGTTCCAATACTTTTAATCGCGCTTGAGCAGTTTCGGCTTTAGAACTACTGACCAGCAAGCAAAAAGACTGGGCTGCACCTCTACCGACTCTGCCGCGTAGTTGATGCAGTTGCGCCAAGCCAAATCGATCGGCGTGCTCGATCAGCATCACAGAAGCATTTGGGATATCGACTCCGACTTCAATCACAGTTGTTGCCACCAGAATTTGGCTATGCCCTTGACGGAACTGTTCGATCGAAGCATCCTTTTCAGCACTACTCATCTGACCGTGTAACAATCCGACTTTGAAATTTGGGAAGATCGTGGTTTGGAGATGTTCTCGTTCTTGGATCGCAGCTTTGATATCTTCCATTTTCTCTGATTCTTCAACCAATGGCAAAACGATATAAACTTGTCTGCCCTGCGCCACCTCACGCCGAATTAGATCGTAGGCATCTTTACGCTGTCCAGGTTTGAGCACAGTTGTGTGGATCGGTTTGCGCCCGGGTGGGAGTTCATCGATTATGCTGACCTCGATTTCGGAATTGGTGAGATAGAGTGTGCGTGGAATTGGAGTCGCAGTCATGATCAGAACGTGCGGGTCTTCGCCTTTTTGTAACAGTCTCGATCGCTGGTCTCTACCAAATCGATGCTGTTCGTCGATCACCGCCAATCCCAGACGATTGAAGTTCACCCGATCTTGAATTAGGGCATGAGTGCCAATAATCAAGGGTAATTCGCCTGTGGCGAGTTGGTTGAGAATCTGACGACGTTTGGCGGCTTTGGTCGAACCTGTGAGCAATTCCACGGGTAAATTGAGCAGGGTAAACCATTCCACTAACTTACGATAATGTTGCTCTGACAGCACTTCAGTCGGAGCCATCAGTGCAGTTTGATAACCTGATTCGATCGCTGCCAAAATCGCATAGACTGCCACAATTGTTTTACCTGCGCCCACATCTCCTTGCACCAGACGGTTCATCGGGGTTGTCTTCACTAAGTCTGACCGAATCTCGGCGATCGAACGTTGTTGAGCATTTGTGAGTGTGAATGGCAAGATCTGCTCCAACTGCTCAATTAGCTTACTGGTGGGGATAAATGGTGCAGCGTGTTGTTGCTGGCGACGATAGAGGGCAACCAGACGGCGATAGAAATATTTATCGAAAGTGAGCCTGGCGATCGAGGCATCGAGTTTTTCAGCATTGTCAGGATAGTGGATTTGGGAGACCGCTTCGGCTAATCCAATCAGTTGATAATCTTGGCGGAACCGCTCTGGCATCGGGTCGGGGATTCTATGCGCGATCGGTAAACACTGAAGCACCACACCCCGCACCAGTTCGGGTGAAATTCCTTCTGTGAGTGGATAGATCGGCACGACTCGCCCGATCGTTTTCGATTCAATTCGATCTTGGCTGTGATCTAGTACTTCGAGATCGAAATTCTCTAATGTCAAACCAAACTTGCCGCGTTTAACCACGCCCGATGCTGCCACGGTCGCGCCTTGGGGATATAACTTCTTTTGCTGTTCTTGCCAGCCTCGATTGCCGTAGCGTTTCCCCGCCCAAAATCGATTCAGCTTAATCTGTCCCGTCTGGTCGCGCACGATGATTTCGACGATCGTGAGATTGGGATTTTTAGGGCTGGTGAAGCAATTGAAGCGGCGAATTGTGCCAATAATCGTCACCGTTTCGAGATCGTTAAGCTGATCGATCGTGACTTGACGGGCGTAATCAATATGGTCGCGTGGATAGTAATGCATTACATCCTGAACTGTGTGTAAGTCCAGTCGTGCCAGCTTTTCGGCGGTTCGTTCTCCCACGCCTTCCAGAAACTGTAATTGGGTTTCTAAAGTGAGAGATTTGGGCTTAGCTGTGGTCAGAATCGTGGTTTTAGGAACTTTAGGCTTAGCGGCGGGTGTAGATTCGGCAATCTCCTGACGGCGCACATCGTAGAGAAACCGTCGGGTTTCGGCAACTAGGTGCTGACGTTGGGGAAGTGAAAGATCGTTATAGCTGGTGAATTTAGTCGCTAACTCTTGGGCGCGCTCCTGAGGGGTATCGGCGATCTGCTCTAAACTCAAGCTCAGAAATTGCGAAAAGTAGTATTCTTTGCCCTGTAAATTGGCAAATCCTCGCTCCGCCTCAACGGTCAAGGCTTGCTGCAAACGATTAGTATCGATCTGTTCTAGTTTCGCGATTGGTTTCATAATTTGGCTGGAGATCGCGGCTGGCGGCGATGATGCTGCATGATGCCGCGACGTAGATCACCTCGGTGGTGCTGAGAATATTATTAATACCTATTCTGAAGGATAAATTCAGCGATCGACAGATCCTGTGGCGTGGTGATTTTTAAATTAGTTTCTTCACCATCGACGATCTGGACGGGCAAACCGATATGCTCAAACAAAGCAGCATCGTCGGTAACTGACAATTGCTGGGTGCGTCCCTTGATGTGAGCTGCCTTGAGCGGCGCAACATGAAAACCTTGGGGAGTTTGAGCAGCCCATAGTCGATCGCGATTTGGCGTGTCAATTACAATGCCATTCTCAACAATTTTGATCGTGTCTTTGACAGGAACAGCAGCAATCAGCCCAGAATAGATTTTTACGGCTTCAGCGCATCGATCGAATAGATCTGGTGTGGCAAGACAACGTGCGCCATCGTGAATCAGGACATAGATCGCATGGTCGGGCAGAGCTTGCAGACCGTTGTAAACCGAATCTTGGCGCGTCTCTCCACCTTGAATTAGGGCGATCGACTTGCTGGTATTTGACTGCTCTAAAATTTGCCCAATAATTTGCTTAAAGGGTTCGCGATCGTGGGGCTGACAGAGTAAGCCAACCCAGTCGATCGACTCAGATTTGAGCGCAGCTTCTAGCGTCCACTGCAAAATTGGTTTACCTAAAAGTGGCAATAGCAATTTGTTTCGATCGCCACCCATGCGCTTACCACTACCTGCCGCAGGAATGAGCAAATGACAGGTCATTTATTTAACATCCAAAATTCCAGAGCTTTTAAATTTGGGGTTAAAGCGCACATCAAACTTCACACCTCTGGCGGCTAGTAGTTCTAGGACTTCCTTTTCGACCCGACGGGCAACATTTTTTAGAACTTTTTCTTCTTCAACCTCACCAAGTGTTTTCGTTAGATCCAGCTTTTCTCGATCTGTCATCAGCTTACGGTAATCTAGCGGCTGTTCCCACAACTCAGCATCCACGGTTTGACCTGCTAACCATGCGGTCTGGATTTCGCTTAAAAAAGTGCGACTTGGTTTTTCGACTGTGGTGACTTTGACCCAATAGCAGAGATCGGGAGCGCGAACGATATGTAGACGTAAGCTCGTAGCAATATCACGCGAAATACCCACATATTGGAGTATGAGATCTCGATCGAAGATCGCATAAACGCCGATTTTACCGATGTATTCAGCAGAAATGTCACCTAACTGATCCAGATAAGGCGCGATTACAATCTCACTCAAAGCAGGAATTTCCGTCATCTTAATCCTGTAGATCCCACCAACCAACCGCAGGTCCAATAAAGCGGATCGTAATCCAAGCACCCGCGATTAAAGCAATGCCAACCCAAGCACCTACGGTTGTAATCTGGACAAACTGCGAAGATTTTTGTTTGGTCAAAAAAGGTAACCAAGAAAAAAGTGGCTCTGGTTTGCCGTAGTCCTCGCCTAAAGCCTGTTTGCGGCGTTTTGAATCTCCCATGGCTCTATATAAGCTTCTATAACAGCTTCAAATAATTGGATTAACTAATTCTAAATGCGATCGAGTCCAGCTCTTACAGTTCCTGACTACTTGTAAT
>JARCMB010000149.1 GCA_030248825.1 Pseudanabaenaceae cyanobacterium MP8IB2.15
GTGTGATGAGTTCAGAGGAGTTTGCTAGCTATGCTTTAGAGATGAGTTTAGATCGCAATCTAGATCCTGATGTTAGGTCTGTTCCCAATGCTGATAATTCGATCGACTTACCTGCTTCTAGCTCTGAGTGCATTGCTCAACAGTCAGTCGAGGCAAGGATAGTGGCTCTAGCTGGTGACGGAGGTTCTTATATTTATAGTGCTTTGAGATTTCAGCTCCAACGACATCCTTTATCAAATCCTGCTCAATCAGAGCCATTATTAAAGTTCAATACAGATATTACTAATCTATCGATCGAAAACCATCAGAAATTTGTGGCGACATCGAGATCCGTCTATCGTTTGGCGGAGAAGAATACGGCGATTTTCCGATTTAATCAAGATTTTCTCTGGACAATTTCACCTCAGGCAAACTGGGCGGCGGCATCGATCGATCACACCTTGGAAGTGAAGAATTTAGTCTATGGGAAGGTAAAGAAATTGTCATTTGGCGACGAAAAAATCAAGGCAATCGCGACGATCGATCGACATCATTTAGCCGTAATTAGCCAAAAGCCTGATGCTACAGGTAGCAAGATTACGGTTGTATCAAGGCGCGGTAATGTGATGGGAAACTTCCTTTTACCTGTGTCGATCGCTCAAGCTAAATCTAGTTCTATTGCCAATCGCTTGTTATTGATCGAACAACAAAATCCGATGCATCTGTTGCTGGTCGATCTAAAACCATTTCGATTGAGCCAAGTTGTATTAGATTTCACGCCAACTCTAGTAGCGACTGCTGCTTGGGGATATGCGATTGCAGGTCAAACCGATCCTGTAAGTTCTGAATCGGGAATTTTAGGGTTATACGACTCTAATGGTCAGAGTGCAGGGCGGTTGAATTTAGATGGAACTATTGCCTCGATCGCGTCTATATCCAATCATCTCTTTGCCGTCTCTACTCATACTGCAACTGGGGGTAAGTTTTACCTAATCGATCTCAAACAGTTGGATGTGGAACTGATCTTTTAGCTAAAATGTTAACGGATGAATATCTTGTAGGGCTGAATTTGGGGTCTATTTTGCCGAAAAGTTTTAAATTTGCGATCGTATCTGACTTGCATATTGCCTTACCTCAGACAATTTGGGATCATCCTGGGCGGTTTCATTTAGTCGAAGTTAGTATCCCTGCACTTGAGGTGGTGCTGTCGCATCTAGCCGTACTCGATCTAGATTTTCTCCTGCTACCTGGAGATTTAACCCAGCACGGTGAGCCTGAAAATCATGCTTGGTTGGCCGAGCGACTAGCGCAACTGCCTTATCCTGTGTATGTGATTCCTGGAAATCATGATGTCCCAAGCGTGGAGAGCTTAGACGAGTTTGCGCCGCACTATGCCAAGTTTGGCTATACCGATCCTGAACGACTGTATTACGAGCGTGAGATTTTTGCTGGCGTGAGGCTGATTGGGCTAAATTCCAATCAATTTGATCCCGATCGAAAGCAGATTAGCGGTATGGATGAAGCGCAGTTGAACTGGTTGGAGTCTGTGTTGGGTCGAGCTAGAAGTCAAGATCCAGATGAACTGATTATGGTGATGATTCATCACAATGTGGTGGAGCATATGCCAGGACAGGCAAGTACCCCCCTAGGGCGACGCTATATGCTGAGCAATACCGATCGATTATGCGATCTGTTGCATCAAGCGGGAGTACGACTGGTTTTTACAGGACATTTGCATGTTCAGGATGTTGCCTATAGCGATCGATCCGATCTTTATGACATCACTACAGGTTCGATTGTCAGCTATCCTCATCCCTATCGCATTCTTACTTATGCTGATGGGAAACTTCAGATTCGATCGCACCGTGTGACCTCAGTGCCAGACTTTCCCAATCTTCAACACTTCTCACGAGAATGGATGGGCGATCGAAGTCATCCGTTTATGATGAAGCTGCTAACCAAGCCACCCCTGAGTCTTGACCTGTCGATCGCCGCAACAATCACCCCCAATCTGCGCTACTTTTGGGCAGAACTTGCCGAGGGCGATGCTAAGTTTGAGTTTCCCCAGTTCGATCGACCCATTCGTAAGTTTTTGGAAGCCTTTAGCGATCGACTTCCTGCCGATAACGACTTAACACTAGATTTAGAACGAAGAGGTAGGATTGAATAGGCTATTCAGCGATCGAATGATCTTTATGCAAAATTCATCTATTGAGATTCTATTAGCAGACCTGAAAAATCCCGATGAGAGTGTCCGCAGTAATGCCACCCAAGAGCTTTGGCAAATCTGGTTTCAGCAAAAGGGTGCATATGGTTTGGAATTACTAATTCGCAGCCAGAATCTTTTGGATGCAGGTGAAGTTACTCAGGCTGAAGCTTTGCTGACCGATATCGTCCAAGATCAGCCTGATTTTGCCGAAGCTTGGAATCGTCGCGCCGTCCTCTATTTCACCATCGGTCAATATCAAAAATCTCTAGCTGACTGTCAGATGGCAGTTCAGCTTAATCCAGCGCATTTTGGGGCTTGGCATGGTATCGGCTTGTGTTATGCCGCGATCGCAAGTTATCCCGAAGCCATTCAAGCTTTTCGTAAAGCGCTCGAAATCCAGCCTCATGCTTTGGTTAATCAAAAACTGATTTTGGAATGTACGGCAATGTTGAGTTAAAAATCAAGCTAGAAATCAGTCGCGAACCACCCAAGGAGCTAGATTATGGACATTTATCGGTTGCCAGCACTGGTTGACAATTACATTTTTTTGCTGCATGACCCTGAGCGAAATATGGCGGCGGTGGTCGATCCTGCTGTCCCAGAACCAGTATTACAAAAGCTCAAACAGCTTGGTGCGCCTCTAGTGGCGATTTTCAACACCCATCATCACGCCGATCATGTTGGGGCTAATCGATCGATCCTCCAAAAATTTCCCCAGATTACGATCTATGGTGGTGAATTCGATCGAGGCAGAATCCCAGAGCAGCAAGTATTTCTCAAACAGGGCGATCGAGTGAAATTTGGTGACTGCACTGCCGAAGTGCTATTTGTGCCTGGACATACCTATGCTCATATCGCTTATTACTTTGCTGAGTCGGGCGATCTGTTCTGTGGTGATACTTTGTTTGCAGGTAGCTGTGGCAGGATATTTGATGGCACACCCACTCAGATGTTGGACTCGCTCAGCCAATTGCGGGCTTTGCCTGACGAAACCCGCGTCTGGTGCGCTCACGAGTACACGCTCAACAACCTTAGGTTCGCGCTAACTGTGGATGGCGATAATCTCGATCTGCAAGCGAGGATGGTGGCTGTGACCGCCGCTCGTAAAAACTTCGAGCCAACTATTCCCAGCACGATTGGTCTAGAGAAACAAACTAATCCCTTTCTGCGATGGGATCGGACTGCCCTCAAGTCAGCCACCAACTACTCAGATCCACTTAGAGTATTCACCAAACTGCGCGGTATGAAAGATATTTTTCACTAACTGGTTCTATTTCCGTCGAACCGCCCCCTAGCCCCCAATTCTGGGGGGACAAGAATTTTCAAAGTCCCCCAGAATTGGGGGATTTAGGGGGCTAGATAAGTTGGAACATTAACAGAGAATTGTGTATACGTGATCTTCTGATGGAGTGAGGGTTAATTCCTATCTCCTTCCAAATCAAAAATTACCTTCTTCCAGTACCATTCTTCAGTCATATCAGGGTAGTCTTGTCTGGCAATGTCGATCAGTCTTTGGGCTATTTCTAAATTACCGCCGACCAGTGATAAAAGTTGATTCTGGACTTCGATGCTGGGAAAAAATTCCAAAAATTGTGTCGTCTGGAATGCTCTCGCTGTTTCTTGAGACTGCTGCTGTTGCTGCTTTTGCAGGGCTATTCTGAGATTTTTAATTTGCTCTAAGCCTTGTTGGTAGCTTGTCCAGTTACCTCGATCGAGCCACATATTCACCGCTTGTTGATAATCGGCGATCGAACCCTGAAAATCACCAAACTTTTGCCGCGCCACCGCTCGATCGCCATAAAGGTTCGGATCATCTGACTTTAAGCTAATTGCTCGCGAAAAATCTTCGATCGACTGACGATAATCACCTAACTTAGAATGAGCTAAACCCCTACCGACATATGCTTCCACCCACTTCGGCGTATCTTGTAACAATTGGCTAAAGTCATCAACTGCGCCCTGAGGATCGCCAATTTCAGCCCGAATCATCGCCCGACTCATTCTGACCTCAGGATCATCTGGATCGAAATCGATCGCCAGATTCAAATCTTGGATCGCCTCACGCTGATTACCTAAACGACACAGCACCACTCCACGCATACAGTAAGCTTTGGCATTTTTGGGATCTGTCTGGATCAAAAAATTCAGATCCGCTAAAGCCTTAGGATATTCACCTGCCTTCACCTTCTGGACGATCTGGGTGAAAAAATCCTCAGCCGAAGGTGGTAATAACGTCTTTAACTGCTTAATGCTCTCTAAACATCGGCGGCAATTTATCTCATCTTGTTGCTGTAAATACAGCGTAGCGGCTTGCTCGTGAT
Source organism: Pseudanabaenaceae cyanobacterium MP8IB2.15 (assembly GCA_030248825.1). Lineage (GTDB taxonomy): Bacteria > Cyanobacteriota > Cyanobacteriia > Pseudanabaenales > Pseudanabaenaceae > JARCMB01. The sequence continues at coordinate 4,510 of JARCMB010000149.1, forward strand.
AACCAATGGCAGTGGCAATATGATTAATTTGCTCGTAAGCCTTGCCCAATAGTCGATATGCCGACACATAACTAGAATCAATGCTAATCGCTTGCTTGGCATCTTCGATCGAGCCCTGAATATCTTTAATCCCCAGTCTGACCAAACTTCGACCAAAGTGAGCGGCAATCAAACTCGGTTGGATTTCGATCGCACTGGTATAGTCAGCGATTGCACCCTGTCGATCGCCCAGATCGAATAGAGCCAAGCCTCGCCTGTAATGGGCTTCAGCAAACTCAGGATCTTCTTGCAAAGCCCGACTAAAATGGTTAACCGCAGCTTGATAATCCCCAGCTTTTGCTTTTTCTAAGCCTTGGTTGTAATAAGATTCTTGTTCCATTCATGTTCCTAACGATGAAAACGACCGCGCTTCTTCGCATTTTCCGCCTTGCGTTTCCGCTTTTCGCCTGTAGTTTCATGATACTGGCAGCGACGAATATCCGCTAACAGTCCTGCTTTCTGAATTTTTTTCTTGAATCTGCGAAGGGCAGACTCGATTCCTTCATTCTCTCCAACAATGATTTGCGACATGCTTGTAACTTAACGAAATAATCTAGTAAGCTAACCCCGCACTGAAGTGACGGGGCTTTCGCCAACCGCGCACAACAAGGCAGAATCTTGTAGTAGCCCTGAGATATTCTTATCCAAAGAAC
>JARCMB010000150.1 GCA_030248825.1 Pseudanabaenaceae cyanobacterium MP8IB2.15
ATCTAGGACTGATCAAAGGTGGTAGCCTAGAAAACGCTCTTGTCTGCGATCGAAATGGTTGGCTCAATCCCCCATTACGATTTGCGGATGAACCCTGTCGCCATAAGCTTCTAGACTTAATTGGCGATCTGAGCCTGTTGGGATTTTTACCCCAAGCTCATATTGTGGCTTTTAAAGCCAGTCATACGCTGCACACCCAACTTGCCCAAGCAATTCAATCGATCGTCAACACTGGTTGCGAATAATTATTCGTTGATAATTGCTCATTGTTGGTTGAAAAGTGATAAAACTTTTGGTTAACAACTTTAATAATTATGTCTACTTTGACCGAAATCCCTTTGACCGAAATTCCGCCAATTAAAACAACCTTGACGATCGAGGAGATTCAAAGCCTCCTGCCGCATCGCTACCCATTTTTACTGGTCGATCGAATCATTGATTATGTACCTGGAAAATCGGCGACTGGAATTAAAAACGTCAGCATCAATGAGCTGTTTTTTCAAGGTCATTTTCCTGGAAGACCAATTATGCCAGGCGTGTTGATTGTCGAAGCGATCGCTCAGGTTGGGGGAATCGTACTGACCCAGCTACCCGAAGCTAAAGGTCATCTGTCTCTATTTGCGGGGATTGATGGAGTAAGATTTCGTCGTCCAGTAGTTCCAGGTGATCAGCTTGTGATGACCGCAGAATTGATCGTGGTCAAACGTAAACGCTTTGGTAAGATGCATGGGAAAGCAGAAGTGAATGGCAAGCTAGTGACTGAAGGAGAACTGATGTTTTCACTGGTCGATAGTTGATTCTTTTCTGTTTTTAAGTTTTTAGTTGTTAGATTTAGAATTACGTCTAACCATAGACAATCCAGAGCAGCTCAACCTCAACCAACTACTAAAACAAGTGAGCTTAACCTTCTATGCTAGTGTCCCACGTGTCTATGCCGCCACTCATTCATCCTACAGCCGCAGTTCACGCAGACGCTGAATTGCATCCCACTGTAAAAGTCGGAGCCTATGCTGTGATTGGTGAGCAGGTTAAAATCGGTGCTCACACCAGTATCGGTGCTCATGTTGTAATTGACGGACGAACAGAAATTGGGGCACGCAATCAAATTTTCCCTGGGGCGGTGATTGGTCTGGAACCGCAAGATTTGAAGTATGACGGCGCGAATAGTCAGGTCAAAATTGGGGATGACAACCGCATTCGTGAATATGTCACGATTAATCGGGCAACAGGGGCAGATGAAGTCACGGTGATTGGAAATTTTAATCTGTTGATGGCATATGTTCATGTCGCGCATAACTGTGTGATTAGCGATCGAGTCGTGATCACTAACTCAGTGGCTTTGGCTGGACACGTTGTGATCGAACCAATGGCAAGAATTGGTGGCATTGTCGGCATTCACCAATTTACCCACATCGGCACATTGGCAATGGTCGGCGGCATGAGTCGGATCGATCGAGACGTACCGCCCTATATGCTGATCGAAGGCAATCCCTCTAGAGTGAGGATCATTAATCGCGTTGGTTTAGAACGAGCAGGCTTAGATCCGCAATCATTGCAATTGCTAGAAACCGCCCATCGCATTCTCTATCGCCAGAAAAATTTAACCATGTCCCAAGCTCTAGAAAAGCTGGATAGTTTGCCTGAAGATCCGCACGTTCGACATTTACAAAAGTTTTTGCAAGAGTCTCTGTCAAACGATCACCGTCGCGGCCCAATCCCAGGACGAAATTAACGTTTGGGTGAGATGAATTGATTGATTGGTTAAAAGTCTCGCACTGCCACATCCTCAAATGTCGCGAGAATCTCTTCTGGCAGAGGATTATTAAAGTCATCTGGCACGATAAATCTGCTTCGATCTTGTCCCAAACTCGATCGTCGATCGAATGAAGCGCGAAGTGGAACCAATTTCGCAACTGACACACCGCTTTTTGAAATCACAATTTCTTTTCCAAGCTCAACACGAGACAATAGCTGAGAGAGATTTGTCTTAGCCTGATGGATATTTACGGTTTCCATACTTCCAACTGGAGTTTAGACTAAAAACTGTTATTGCCAGTCAAGAAAAGTGGTCAGCTATAACAGACTGACCACTTAATGAAGGAAGCTGATAATTGATAAACTCATCAACTTCATCATGAACAGTTTGGAGAAAATCGAGAAATTTCGCAAGCAAACATATCAAATATTAGGAAATGCAAGAGATGCCCTGTTTGACTTAATGGACGCAGTATTGACAACACGGCAAATCATCTCATTTGTTGAGCTATCCTTAAGCCCAGTATTTCGCCGAGAATGGTCGAGTATCTACGAAGCCCTTCAAGATGGTCAGCCGCCACGAAAAGGGTTGATGCAAGAATACGTGAAACATATCCCTGATTCAGAAGACATCGTGCTCGCAGGAGACCATACAGCCTGGTCGCGCCCCTATGCAAAGACACTACAAGATCGCACCTACGAACATCGGCCGGCAGCGATCGTAGGAGGCAAACCCATGACAAACACTCTGAGCAAGCAGGTTCTGTCGCCTTACTGAGACAGTAAACTAAAGATATGCGAAGAAGCGATTTTGAGCGGTACATTTTGGATGGCAGAAATTGTTTAATATAGTGTCGTTCCATGTTTGCCGTTTGCCCTCGAACAATCCATGAAGTATAGAATTTTTATCAGTACGGGCGAAGTCTCAGGCGATTGGCAAGGGGCAATTTTGATTGAGGCTTTACAGTCTTACGCTCAGAAACAGGGCATCGAACTGGAGGTTTTAGCACTCGGTGGAGATCGAATGGCTCAAGCAGGCGCAACCTTACTTGGCAATACCATCGGCATTGGTTCAATGGGCTTAGTCGAAGCTCTACCCTACGTGATCCCTACCCTGATTGTGCAATGGCAAGCCAAGCGACAATTAAAGCGATCACCACCAGATCTAGTGATTTTGATCGACTACGTTACGCCAAATACCGCTTTGGGATACTTCGCCAAGCAACAGCTCAAAGTTCCAGTGGTTTACTACATCGCCCCACAGGAATGGGTGTGGTCGTTCAATCGTAAAAATACGAATGCGATCGCGACATTTACAACCAAGCTGCTGGCGATTTTCCCCCAAGAAGCCAAATACTATCAAGAACGTGGCGCAAATGTTACCTGGGTCGGACATCCACTAGTAGATTTGATGGCGCGAGTGCCAGATCGCGCCACCGCACGGCAAAAACTGGGAATCGCCGAATCAGATTTGGTCGTTGCGCTTCTACCTGCATCTCGATCTCAAGAATTGAAATACCTAATGCCAGTGATGTTAGAAGCAGCACAGCTTATTCGAGCCAAACTGCCGCAGGTAAAATTCTGGCTCCCCCTATCGTTAGAACGCTATCGCCCCACAGTTGAGAAATTACTCCAGCAATATGATATTCCCGCCCAAATTATCCAAGGACAGTCACAACTATTGATCCGTGCGGCTGATGTCGTACTGTCAAAATCTGGCACGGTTAATCTGGAAACAGCTTTGCTAAAAGTTCCCCAAGTCGTGATCTATCGCGTCAGCAAAATCACCGCTTGGCTAGCCCGATATGTGCTGAAGTTTTATATTCCTTTTATGTCGCCACCTAACTTGGTACAGATGAAGCAAATCGTACCAGAGTTTTTGCAAGAAGCCGCTTCCCCTGAAATTGTGTCCCAAGCTTGCCTAGAACTGTTACTAAATCAAGCTGCACGTCAACAAATGCTGCAAGACTATGACGAAATGCAACTTTGTCTGGGAGGAGAAGGTGCGATCGACCGTGTTGCGAAAGAAATATTCGATTTACTTCGATCGAATGACTAAAAGCAGATATAGTTTATCTAATTCGCGGAATACCCCATCCGTCTACACGGTGGGGATGGATAGCGAGGCGATTGAGCGGTTCGATGCC
>JARCMB010000151.1 GCA_030248825.1 Pseudanabaenaceae cyanobacterium MP8IB2.15
CCATTACCAATTGCCGAGGTGAGTCTCATTGAGAAAGATTGGGCGGTGCATCAGATCGAAACAACGGTAAACTTCTCTCGGAATAACCATGTGATGACATGGCTACTGGGTGGATTGAATTTCCAAGTCGAGCATCATTTATTCCCCAATATCTGCCATATTAACTATCCTGAACTATCTAAAGTCGTGGAGCAGACTTGTCAAGAATATGGAGTGAGATATAACCAACATAGTTCTTTTTGGTCAGGATTATCATCCCATTATCGTTGGCTACGAAAAATGGGAACTACTTTTTAGCTTTTTTGAGTCTTTTTCGGCAAGAGCGATCGCTCAGGTACAGAATATATTGCTCCGTGTTGTGTATATGCAGCAGCAGTCCCAAGCGACGCGATCGGCTGAACAAATTCGGGCTGATCTGACTCAAGCCATTCAGAGTCGCCTATCGCAAGACTTTAACGGGAAACCCTTCGTTGATGTCATTGTGCTAGAAGTGCCTGACGCTAAATCATAGGATTGAAACCCAATGCCGCAATTCGATCGACCTGAGAAGCAAGCAATCGAACATGAGCAGCAGCAAATTCTGCAACAGCTTGAAGACTGGCTAGAGCTACCAATGCTGTTGTTGAGCTTGGTTTGGCTTGGTCTATTTGTGGTGGAACTCACTTGGGAACTTACGCCACTGCTCGATGCGATTAGCCTCGGCATTTGGGGTGTGTTTATTTTAGAGTTTGTCCTCAGATTATTTCTTGCCCCCCACAAAGTTTCTTACCTCAAAACGAACTGGCTTACGGCAATCTCTTTGCTTTTACCTGCCTTACGAGTGTTACGGTTTGTGCGCCTCCTGCGAGTTTTGCAAACGACCCGCGCAGTCCGAGGCTTACGATTGCTGCGTGTTCTGACTCGAACCAATCGCAGTATGCGATCGCTCACCGCCAACTTTGCCCGACGCGGATTTGGCTACGTTGTCATGACGACCGCGATCATCACACTGGTTGGTGCTGCGGGGATGTATGCCTTTGAACAAGACGCTCCCAATTTATCTGGATTTGACAGCTACGGCACGGCGCTTTGGTGGACGGCGATGCTGATGACTACGATGGGATCGGACTACTTTCCGCAAACGCCAGAAGGTCGCATTCTCTGCTTTTTGCTGGCTCTGTATGCGTTTGCCGTGTTTGGCTATGTAACAGCAACTTTAGCCAGTTTCTTTATTGGACAAGATGCTGATGATGATGAAGCAGCAATTGTCGGAGCAAAATCGATCGATGCCCTGAGAGACGAAATTACAGCTTTGCGAACTGAGATTCAAAGCTTAAAACAAAACCATTAGATAGAAGTTAATCCTATTTCTTCTCTGTATACTGCTGACGTGAACTGAAGTAATCTTGTCATGAATAATGAAATAGAGACTTTTGTAGGCAAGATGCAGGCAATGCTAAATAGCTTTATTGCCTTACTGCCTAATCTGATATTGGCGTTAATTGTCTTTGCGATCTTTTTCTTCGTTGCTAGAACTATCAAGAAAGTCGTTAGAAATCTGACGCGGGAACATCGCCAAGCTCGTAATTTAGGGATGGTGCTAGGGCGATTAGCGCAAGGTACAACCATTTTGGTCGGTTTATTTATTGCCTTGTCGATCGTGATTCCTTCTCTCAATGCCAATGATCTCGTACAGCTACTTGGAATTAGTGGTGTGGCGATCGGTTTTGCATTTCGAGATATCTTACAAAATTTCCTAGCAGGTATCTTAATTTTATTGAATGAACCCTTTCAAATTGATGATCAAATTGTCTTTAAAGATTTTGAAGGTACGGTCGAAAATATTCAAACACGAGCAACCACCATTAGAACCTATGATGGGCGACGGGTTGTCGTTCCCAACTCTGAGCTGTTTATCAACGCTGTGACGGTCAATACTGCCTTTGAGCATCGCCGCCTTCAGTACGATATTGGCATTGGCTATGGCGATAATATTGATGAAGCGAGACGGCTAATTCTAGAAGCCATGCATGAAACGGATGGGGTGCTAGAAACGCCTGCCCCTGATGCGATTGTGGTAGAACTTGCGGGTAGCTCGGTCAATCTTCGCGCCCGTTGGTGGATCGATCCACCCCGTCGTGCCGATGCGCTAGACCTTCAAGACCGAGTGTTGACAAATATCAAAAATAAGCTAACGGCAAACGGCATCGATCTGCCCTTCCCGACCCAGCAAATTTTGTTTCACGATCAGACTGAAGCAACGGATGGCGATCGAGCCCATCAACGTGAAGGCTGGCCTGCTGGCAAAGGCAAAGTACCACAATCCCGTAGTATCAGCAGTTCACTTAAACGACTTGCTGAAATCAAAGCGCAGCGAAATGGCTCTGAAGGAGATAACGCAAAGCATTCTTTAGAGGAGAAACCAACAAATGAGAACTAAGCTCAGTAAGCTATTAGATTCACTGCACTCTAGCTTCTGGTTTGTCCCAACCCTGATGGTAGTGCTAGCGATCGGGCTATCGTTTTTAACCATTCACATTGACCAAAGCTCAAACACAGAAATTATTGGCAACTTAGGTTGGACTTATGCGCTAGGTCCAAGCGGTTCACGTGCTATTCTTTCAGCGATCGCAGGTTCAATGGTGAGTGTGGCAACAACGGCTTTTTCCATTACGATCGTTGCCCTTCAGCTTGCCTCTTCACAGTTTGGTCCTCGTCTGCTGCGGAACTTCATGCAAGATACGGGCAATCAAATTGTTTTAGGAACTTTTATCTCCACATTTGTCTATAGCTTGCTAGTGCTGCGAACCGTCAATGGTGTAGAGG
>JARCMB010000152.1 GCA_030248825.1 Pseudanabaenaceae cyanobacterium MP8IB2.15
AAACCTCAACCGACCAGAGGACCGCAGTATTTTCCTGGCTTTAGTGCTGGGTCTCCTTCTGGATTTGGGCTGAACTGGGGCGATGTTTCTCTGGGACTGGCATATATTGACAAATCAACGATCACGTTTGATAACCCAGTGTCTGGCAAGGCGGATGGCTCGGCGGCAATCGCTTTTGGGCTTGGTAATTCCAGCGATTTTTTGGGCTTGGAGGTAAATTACAACCTGATCAGCTTAACGCCGTCGCGCTTTGCCGCGAATGGTAGCTTTGACTTTAAGCTCCACCGCTATCTGGGTGATTTGACTTCGATCGCGATTGGTTGGGAAAACGCGATTAACTATGGAGAAGACGCTGGCGGCACAAATTCTTCGGTATATGGAGTCGTGAGCAAGCTTTTCTTATTAACGCCTGAGGATCTGGTTAACCCCAGAATTCTCAGTTTTTCAGTCGGCGTGGGCGGTGGAAGGTTTCGACCTTTCCAAGACGAGAGAAACAAAAAAGGGACGGTGGGAGTATTTGCCAATATTGGCTATCAGGTGCTCCCAAATGTATCGGCAATCGTGGACTGGACTGGACGGGAGTTAAACTTGGGTGTCTCGTATGTGCCTTTTAGTAATATTCCGTTTACAATAACTGCACTTGCCGTTGACGTGGCACAAAGTGTGGGGCCTGCCGTCAGATATGCGCTCACAGCTGGCTTTAGCTTTAGATTTCGCTAGTTCTTGCTAATTACTTTATATTACAGATAAACAGCTAAAAATTAGCCCTAAACCCCTCAAAAATGTTATTGGAGTTGAAATATTATGGCAATTGATTTGGGTAACGGTAATGATAACTTCACAGTTACTAATGCTGGAGGTGAGTCTGTAAGAGGCTTTGGTGGTAGTGATACGCTCATTGGCGGGCCTGGTAATGACACGCTTAGTGGTAATGAGGGTGATGATATTATTGTCGGCTCAGGAAATGATTTCTTATCAGGAGGGCAAGGGAATGACGCTGTAATTGCTAGCAATTCGGCGACTGGAGATGTCCTATACGGCAACAAAGGCACAGATATTCTGATCGGTTCGGCTGCAGGCGGAGTCTTAATGTTTGGTGGAAAAGGAAATGACCTTATTTACGCAGGTGAGATCGACACTGTGACTAGTGCTGGTGGAGATCTGATTTTTGGCGATCTAGGAGACGATCTAATATTTTCAAATGGGAATGGCACTTTGACAGGTGGCGGTGTTGCTTCTTTTCCTGATATTAATGACGGAAACGACACACTAGTTGGTGGCTTTGGCAATCAACTACTTGCTAGTAGTAGTGGTGAAGATACATTTTTATTCCAGAGTGCCGTTAGTCGTGTGATTGGCGGAAGAACTGTCCTAGAAGGTGGCTATGGTGGACAGGATGTCATTCGCAACTTTAAGTCAGGCGGAACGGGCAACGATAAAATCGTGTTTCGAGATCTGGTTTCTGGTGATACGGTTAAGATTGCCGATCTTGGCGCAAATGGTTCTGCCATCTCTCTTTCAGGATCTGTTCCAGGATTGATAATTGTTGAAGGTACTGCCCTCAGCAATCTGCTAACGAGTGGTAACAACGATATTACGGTCAACGGAACAGTTATTGATTTCTCGAATGGTAGCTTTGATGCTTCGACAAACCTCTTTACCTATGTCATACCCTAGTTATAGGTTTCGATTAATTGGATCGACTTGATGTAGACTTTTTATTATATTTTCTATATAATTCAAGATAGCTTTACTTGTTGTCAGAGGTAAGATTGTGAAAAAAATATTAACAGCTTTTGGTCTGGGATTAGTTAGCTCAATCGCTTCTGGTTCATTTTTGATCTCTCCTGCTCGTGCAGGTTCAGCCGCAGCTTTGAATGCAATTAATGCTGGATCTGCAACAACTGCCGCCATAGGATTATTTTCAATCCCCGCTGGGCAACCACCTACTGATGCACAGATCCAAGGTGCTCAAAATGTGATCAACCTCTTGACTCCTCCACCAGGTACTCCCGACGCTACAAACCCAGCCACACAAGCACAGATACTTAACGAATTGGCAAACCTAGGAATCACTCCTCCTCCTGCCAGCCAAACAACTCCTATCTCTCCTGCTCCAAGTGGATCTCCGACAATCATCTCAAATCCTGAGACAGGCGCAGCAATTACCACAATTCTAAATAGCCTGAGCGGTTTTATCTTTCCTTTCTGATTTATTTAGGCGAGCTTTAATAATTTTATGAGTGAAGCTAATCAACATGACCAGAAGCATTAGATATCTGTTTGGTGCGATAGGTTTGGTTTCAGTATTTTGTATTATTGGAGTTACTGTTGAGATTAATGTAGTTGATGTTCAGGCTCAAACATCAGTGCCTAATAGTAACGTGCCACCCAATCCAATCAATCTAACCCAAAAGCTAGAATCTAGTGCTGTAGATTTAATTACGCCGATCTCCAAAACAAGTGGAGATTTTCTCGCGCCTCCAATTATTGGAAATATGAACTCTGCTAAGACTGCCTCTGTTAGATTACTTGTTTCCGTTGCAAACCTTGGTCAGAATACTCGCTTTCTAACTCTAGATAAAGTAAATAATGCTTTTGCTGCTTACAATAATCTCGTGGTTGTGATGGGGCTAACAGATGCTAGGCAATTGGCATATTATCCTAGGCTGAAAGCGATATCTGAGTCTTTAGTCCAACTGAAGACTCAGATATCGGAAAATTGATTATCCATGATCTCAAGGTGCGCGAAGTTGTGACGGCGGGTAATAATAGTAAAACTGCTTGGTAAAGCCTGACATTTAATAAGCTCCCTTGCCTAGCAATACGACTCTGAATGTCGATGCCAGAATGTAAAAATCTAAAGATAGCGACCAGTTTCGCACGTAATAAATATCAATATCGAGGCGTTGCTGAAAGCTACAATTATTGCGACCGCGTACTTGCCATAGCCCTGTGATCCCAAGTAGGGCTTTGAGAATCATGTTTTCGGAGCTGTTCATCTTGACCAATTCATTTGGCATGTAGGCGCGAGGTCCAACCAAACTCATCTCTCCTTTTAACACGTTCCACATCTGCGGTAATTCATCAAGACTGAACTTACGCAGAAACCTTCCCACTCCTATAACACTGGGATCGCGGCGCAATTTATGGAATACTTCAAATTCTTGACGTAGTTCTCGATCGCTCTGCAAGATCTCCTCTAACTTTGCTTCAGCATTCAGGTACATGCTGCGAAACTTCAGGGCTTTAAAGCGAGTGCCATCCATGCCTAAACGCTCTTGAGCAAAGAGAATAGGACCTCTAGAACTTAGTTTAATTGCCAGTGCAATCAAAATCAACAATGGCAGGAAGATCAGAATACCTGCGATCGTGAGTGTGATATCCAAAATCCGTTTAATCAATTGCGAACTAGGGAAGAGCAGATTGTGCTTTACCTCTAATCCCAACACCCCGCCCAAGTCGCGCGCTGTTACCCAAAGATTCAGCGAGTCCAGAAAATTGGGTAACAGAATCAAGTACGGAAACATCGAAGTATGCCTGCGTAGTAACGAAGTTAAATCTGCTTGGCTCATATCAGGCAAACAGAGAATGGCATGATGTATTTTCAGAGTCTTAGCCAGCTTAGGAGCCATTGATAGCGGTCCCAGCATCGGCACGCCAAAGTAAGAGCCTTGAGTCTGAGGATCGTTATCGACGATTGCAATCGGCTTAAATCCCATTCTGGGTTGCTCTTTGAGTCGTTTGACTAGATTTTGACCAATATCACCCGCGCCTAAAATCAGCACTGGTACACCCCACCAGAAGCGATGGGCGCAGAAATCTCGCACTAGGGTGCGGGCGAGCGGCACAAACATCAGTGCCAACAGGCAGGAAGTCAACAAAACCCCGCGTGAATATGCATTCAAGGCATCTCTGAGCAAAAAAGCTGATGCAGCTATCACCACATGCATAAGAATCGTGTTGACTGTGAGTTTTTTTAATTCTTCATGTGGTCTAATTCCTACACCTGGATAAAGCCCAGAAACGGCATAGGCAAGGATAAACAGTCCCATCACAAGCGTTGGTTCTAGATAAAACAGCTTATTTGTAGTAAGTCGGACTAAATCCCACAGCCTTGCACTCAGCTCAAACGCCATCACTAGGGCTGCGGCATCAACCAGCATCAATGTGATTGTGGTGAGAAATGGACTAGGGGATTGGATCAGCCGCAAAGCCCGTTTTTTTTCTTGGGGGACTCGAAGTGACTGTTTTAACATGAAGCCTCAGCAACAGATAGAACGGATCCTAAAGTTGAGATTGTACGCGGTTCTGGCAAAAAGTGACAAAAAATAGCAGAAACAAAAAAGTAGCAACAGCAATTGCAAATTCAAATCGGACGTTTTAACCTAATTTGCTGATAAGACAGATCAACCAAATGTAAAATAGTATGAAATAGGAATGCCAAAAGATTGAGCGTTAGTAGAGTTCATGCTAAATGGTCTTGACCGTGCCCAAAATTATGCTCCAAATGCTAACCCTTTGCTGGAAATCAATTGCCTAAACCCTGAAATGTGAAATCTAAGTTAGAATACTTAGCTGTGTCCAATCGTTTTCAGTCTTACGCCGACACAAAACACTAATCGTTTCACTAACTGCTTTATCAAAAATCTGTCCGACTCAGACTGACGACAGACCGATCACAATTCTGGAGTTCTATGTCTTCTTCTGGGTCTATCTCTAAAACTGCTTCTAAATCTTCGGTCAAACCAATCTCTAAGCCAATCTCCAAACCTGCTTCTGAGGCTTTTTCTGGGCCGCTCCCTGAGGCTTTTTCTCAGCTTGGCTTATCGAATGATATTGTCCGTGCCGTGGCAGCGCGTGGCTACACCGAACCGACCCCAATTCAACTTCAGGCAATCCCTGCGGTACTATCGGGTAGCGATCTGCTGGCTGGGGCTCAGACTGGAACGGGCAAGACTGCTGGCTTCACCCTGCCAATTTTGCAGCTCCTATCTAATTCCTTCGCGCCGAAAACATCAAGTGGTCGAGCGCCAATTCGATCGTTAATACTCACACCCACTCGCGAACTTGCCATGCAGGTAGAAGAAAGTGTGCGCGAGTATGGCAGACACCTGAAGCTAAGTTCGATGACGATCTTTGGCGGTGTGAATATTAACCCCCAAATTCAAAAACTCAAAGGACGGATCGATATTCTGGTTGCGACACCAGGACGATTACTCGATCATGTGCAGCAAGGTACATTGGATCTGTCTCATGTCGAAATCTTGGTGCTGGATGAAGCCGATCGAATGTTGGATATGGGTTTCATTCGCGATATTCGTCGCATCTTGACGCTATTACCGAAACAACGACAAAATCTCTTGTTCTCAGCTACTTTTTCGGACGAAATCAAAGCCTTTGCCACAGGACTGCTAAATCAACCTGTGATGATCCAAGTCGCTGTGCGTAATGCCACGCCTGACTTGGTAGCGCAAAAAGTTTACCCTGTCGATCGAGACAAAAAACGCGAACTACTGGCGCATTTAATCAAACAAAATAACTGGTATCAGGTACTGGTATTTACTCGGACTAAGCATGGTGCCGATCGACTGGTCAAGCAACTCACCCAAGACGACATCCCCTGCATGGCGATCCACGGTAATAAGAGCCAAGCAGCGCGGACGCGGGCTTTAGCTAAGTTTAAAGATGGCAGTTTGCAGGTGTTGGTGGCAACCGACATCGCGGCGCGGGGCATCGACATTAGCGAATTGCTGCATGTGGTCAATTTCGAGCTGCCAAATGTGCCAGAAGATTACGTCCATCGGATCGGGCGGACAGGACGAGCAGGTTTAGAGGGGGAAGCGATCTCGCTAGTATGTGTGGATGAGCGCAAACTTCTGATCGATATCGAGCGATTGATCAAGCGATCGATTCCTAGAGAAATGGTTGATGGTTTTGAGCCAGAACCACGCGCCCAGCCCCAGCCAATCCAAAACGGTCAGCAGCAGCAACGTCAGAGATCGGGCGGTCAGGGTTCTGGATACTCATCTGGTCGATCGTCATCACAGACAACTCGATCGAAGCCCTCTCAGTCGGCTCCATCCCATCGCCCGTCATCTCATCCCACACCATCTCGTCGTCAAGAGCG
>JARCMB010000153.1 GCA_030248825.1 Pseudanabaenaceae cyanobacterium MP8IB2.15
AGATGGGACTGGGGCATTGGCACCTGTGTTTATTGCCACACTTGATAGCGATGCATTAACGTTAGCGGCGATCGACTTTACAATTTTCTAATCCAGAACTAGAGAATATAAGCCCTCTAAGCACATTAATCCTTTAGTTATTTGGATTGATGTGCTTACTCATTATTTACCCAAATTTTCGCGGGGATCGAAAGATTGAACTTTGAGGAGTTGCTCGTAAAGATCGCGTTCGCGGTTAGACGGACTTTTTGGTACGACGATCTGGATTTCAACATACTGATCGCCAAAGCTGCGACTATCTTTCGGGAAGCCTTTACTCGACAGGCGAAGTTGTTGACCAGATTTCACCCCAGACGGAATTGTGAGTTTAACCAAGCCACTCAAAGTTGGAACTTCCACCTGTATGCCCAGAACTGCCTCACTTGGGGCGATCGGTAGCTGACAGCGAATGTCGTAGCCCTCAAGCGTAAAGAAAGGATGGGGCTGAAGATTGATTTTAAGATAGAGATCGCCACCAGATGGCCCCTGACCTTTAAGGCGGATGCGCTGATTTGTCATCACACCTGCGGGCATATTGACTTCGAGCGATCGACCATCTTCTAAGCGGATGCGTTCGCGTCCCCCCACATAGGCTCGATCGAGTGGCAAATTTAGCAATGCCTCAGCATCACGGCGGGTAGAACTGCGCGGTGGAGCTTGGGTTGACGATCGATAAGAGTAAGCAGGATCGGGTGTGCGTGGATCGCGCGGATCGTTACCCGAAGTCCGAAACTTGCCCAGTAACTGATCGACAAATTCTTGGAAATCGCTGAACTGACTGAAATCGACATCGCCATAGCCTCGATCGAAGTCAGGATTGTAGGACTCATTCCGAGATGGGGTTCTGCCATTCTGGAAACCACCTTGTCGCCAAAACTGACCAAACTGATCGTATTGCTTGCGCTTATCAGGATCGGCAAGCACCTCATACGCTTCACTGACATCTTTAAACTTTTCTTCTGCTTCCTTATTGCCAGGATTTACGTCTGGGTGATACTTGCGGGCCTGTTTGCGATATGACCGTTTGAGCTCGTCAACGGAGGCAGACTTCGGTACGCCAAGAATATCGTAATAATTGCGGAAGTTTTGCATACTTTAGATTTACAGACAGATTTACAAAATAGAAGATAGAACCCTAGGGCTTGCTGTCAAGAGCGATCATAGCTTAAACCATTTCGGTGTCTAGGCGTGAAACCCGTAATTAGACTAGCTAATAATTTTGGATTTGGCTTTAGCGGCTAAAATTAGTTAGCAGTATTAAGTGCAGTTTTAATAATTAATTAATTTTTTTACTATGTCCTCATCGATCGCTGAGCAGATTGACCGCCTTGTGGGGAATCAACACCAAGATCCCTTTTCTATCCTTGGCCCCCACGAAATTGAGCAGGATGGTCAAGCTGTCTGGGTGGTTCGAGCCTATCAGCCCAATGCCGAAGCAGTTCAGGTCGTAAATGCCGAGACTGGCGAGACTCAAACCATGCAACCCGTGCATCACCCCCATGTGTTTGAATGCGTCATCCCCAAATTATTTAGCTACAAGCTCAAGGTCACAGAATCTGGGGTCGATCGACTGATTTCCGATCCCTACTACTTCAAATCCCCCATGCTGACCGAATTTGACCGTCACCTGTTCTCTGTCGGCAACCATTACCAGATCTACGAAAAGCTAGGCGCACACATTACCGAAATCGATCGAGTCAAGGGCGTATATTTTGCCGTATGGGCTCCAAATGCGCGTAACGTCTCGGTGTTGGGCGACTTTAACAACTGGGATGGTCGCAAGCATCAGATGCGTAAAACCGATACAGGCGTATGGGAGTTATTTATTCCCGAACTTAATGTTGGCACTGCGTATAAGTACGAAATCAAAAATGAAGCGGGACATATCTACGAAAAGACCGATCCCTATGGTTTCCAGCAAGAAATTCGCCCTAAAACCGCTTCGATCGTTGCCGATCTAGACTCTTACACTTGGCAGGATGCCGACTGGATCGAACATCGCCGCCACACCGATCCTTTAATCAATCCAATTTCGGTTTATGAGGTGCATCTCGGTTCGTGGATGCATGGTGCAGTCGATCGACCACCTGCGGATGGTAGCCCTGTGGTTAATGCCGCCGACCTCAAACCTGGGGCGCGTTTCCTTACCTATCGCGAACTCGCCGAGAAGTTAATTCCCTATGTCAAAGATATGGGCTTTACCCACATCGAGATGCTCCCTGTTGCCGAGCATCCATTTGATGGTTCTTGGGGTTATCAGGTGGTGGGACATTATGCTGCTACTTCGCGCTACGGCACGCCCCAAGATTTGATGTATCTGATCGACCAGTGCCACGCTAATGGGATTGGCGTAATTATCGATTGGGTTCCTGGACATTTCCCTAAAGATGGGCATGGTTTGGCATTATTTGACGGTACGCACCTCTACGAACACGCCGATCCCCGCATTGGCGAACATAAAGAATGGGGCACGTTAATCTTTAACTACACGCGCAATGAGGTGCGAAATTATCTAATCGCCAATGTTTTGTTCTGGCTAGATAAATATCACATCGACGGGATTCGGGTGGATGCGGTGGCATCGATGCTATATCTTGACTACTGCCGCGAACCTGGGGAATGGTTTCCCAACGAATATGGGGGACGCGAAAATATTGGTGCAGTTGAGTTCTTTAAACATCTCCACAGTGTGATCTTTGACTACTATCCAGGCATTCTTTCGATCGCCGAAGAATCCACTTCTTGGGCAATGGTGTCGTGGCCAGTAGATACGGGTGGCTTAGGATTTAATCTCAAATGGAA
This sequence comes from Pseudanabaenaceae cyanobacterium MP8IB2.15, assembly GCA_030248825.1. GTDB lineage: Bacteria > Cyanobacteriota > Cyanobacteriia > Pseudanabaenales > Pseudanabaenaceae > JARCMB01. The sequence continues at coordinate 2,842 of JARCMB010000153.1, forward strand.
TATGGGCTGGATGCATGACATGCTGGACTATTTCAGTATGGACCCTTGGTTCCGACAGTTCCATCAAAATAACCTCACGTTCACCATTATGTATGCCTTTAGTGAGAACTTTGTGCTGGCACTTTCCCATGATGAGGTCGTTCATGGCAAGAGTTCGATGCCTGGAAAGATTCCTGGTGATACTTGGCAGAAATTCGCAAATCTGCGCTGTCTGTATGGTTATATGTTCGCGCATCCTGGCAAAAAGACCCTATTTATGGGAATGGAGTTTGGTCAATGGAGTGAGTGGAACGTTTGGGGCGATTTGGAATGGTCTTTACTCGATTTCCCTGAGCATCACAATTTGCAAAAGTTTGTGCGCGATCTTAATCTTTTGATTAAAACTGAACCCGCCCTGCATACCAATGATTTCTCGCCTTCAGGCTTCCAATGGATTGATTGCAGTGACAATCGTAATTCTGTCGTGTCATTTATCCGTCGTGGCAAAGATGGCGAGTTTGTCGTTGTTGTCTGCAATTTCACGCCTGAGCCGCATGGCAACTATCGCATTGGCGTACCCGAAAGAGGTTTTTATCAAGAGATTCTCAACAGTGATTCCGATCGATATGGTGGTAGTGGAATGGGCAATTTGGGTGGAAAATCGTCAGATGATTTGTGGTGTCACAATATGCCATACTCGCTAGATTTATGCTTGCCGCCCTTGTCTACACTGGTTTTGAAGCTCAAAAAAGCAAAGTAGCTTCGATCGACAGTCATCCAACTGGGCGAAACCAACAGGTGAAGCGCAACCACTAGTTAAGCCATAACCTCAATTAAATTCAAGAATCTGTCACGATCCTGCAAAGAATCTTGCCGATTCCTGATTACGATCGAGCTGGTATTAGTGGTTTCTTTGATCTGTGTAATTTAGCAGTTTTTTTAAGAAGGAACTTTATCGTTAATTTTTGATTCTTTACAAGGTTTAATCTGGAGGTTATATGCAAACAAATACTGGTGATATTGCAGATAACATGACGAATACTGCAACTGTAAATACAATTGAGTTGAAACAGCCTCTGTTTGTAGTGCTTTCCGAAGCGGCCGAGAAATTTGCCTCAGTTAGGAATTCGTCTGTACTGAAGTTAGGTAGTTACAAGCGTGCGATCGAAGCACTAAAGGATATTTTGCAACTGACTGACAACTACTCAACTACGACTGCGACTAAATCTCAGATCACATACATCAAAAAGGCTAAAGCCCTATCGATCGTCCGTCGATCGACTCATATTGTTTCTACTCAAATCTCTAGCCAAATTGCCAGCTAAAGCTAGTTGCTCAAGTTAAAGACTTCATGCTCGATTTTTTCACAAAAACAAGCGGAACCTGGATCAATGTAGTGGCAATTTCGATCGGGACAGCTTGTGGATTAGCTCTGCGTGGACGCTTGCTGGTGAATATGCAACGCATCCTGACCCAAGCAATTGGGTTGATCGTGTTGTTTGTCAGTCTCAACATGGCAAGCAGTCTGCTTAAGGTCAAGGTGTGGCGAATTGATGGCGTGATGTTGGCTTTGGTCGCGCTGATTATTGGTGGCATTTTAGGCGAATGGTGGCAGTTAGAGAAGCGGATGGAAACTGCTGGCGATTGGCTCA
>JARCMB010000154.1 GCA_030248825.1 Pseudanabaenaceae cyanobacterium MP8IB2.15
AATCGATCGACCTGAGATTGGCTGGTTTCGAGCCGTAGTGCTGATGCTGGGTGATGTACTGGGATTGGCGATCGCTTGGCAAATTGCCGAGAAGTTGAACAAATCATTTTCACCTTTGCCCACCGATCTCTACTGGTGGGAGTTTTTGGGCTTATCAAGTTTATTCTGGGTGTTTGCTTGCGTTACCGTGATCTGGTTTGCTTATCAGAATTTCTATTCGGCAGAGTCACAGTGGCGCAATTACGTTAAACAAGCCCAGTCAATCAGTTGGGTGTACCTGCTGTCTCTGGTAGTGAGCTATTTCTACGATCCTAAACTAGATGCGCCTCGATCGCTTTTTTTTGCGGCATGGTTTGGCAGCATAGTCTGCGTGACTTTTTTACGGTTGGTAGTGACGCTGTTGTTAGATCAGTTCCGCCTCACCCGCACCCAAACCCCAGTATTTATCATTGCGCCTGAGTCGCGTCTGACTTGGCTAGTTGAAGCGATCGAACATCGTACAGGCTATAAGGTTGTAGGTACATTAGTATCCGATTTGGCTTACTCTGACGCAGCCATGCCCAAGATTTTGCTATCGGGGGCGCGAGAAGTGTTGGCAGAAAATTTACCCGAAACCGAACTGGCTTCTAATCTCTACTGGCGATTACGCAACGCTCAGATCGGTTTGCGCCTAATTCCTTCTAGTCTGGTGATGCTGCATCGACGTGGCGCACCTGAGATCTTTGCAGGGATGCCGACGATTCGGATTGACTCGCAGCTTTTTAGTACTTGGGAATATCGCTTCAAGCGGCTGCTAGATTTTGTGGGCGCGTTGGTGGGAATTGTCGTGCTAGCTCCTTTATTTGTGGCTGTGTCGATCGGAATTAAGCTGAGTTCGCCGGGGGCTGTGTTCTATTCCCAAGAGCGGATCGGTCTACACGGTCAGGTTTTTCGGATGTGGAAATTTCGCAGTATGTTTAGCGATGCTGAGTTGCGCCAAGCCGATCTAGAAAAGCTGAATGAAAGCAAAGATGGCGTGATGTTTAAAATTAAGCACGATCCTCGCATTGTTCCAATTGGTAAGTTCTTACGACGTACTAGCATTGATGAGTTTCCTCAGCTTTTTAATGTGCTGTTGGGACAGATGAGTATGGTGGGGCCGCGACCTTTACCTGTGCGAGATGTGGCAAGATTTGACGACTGGCATCATACCCGACATCTGGTGGTTCCAGGAATTACGGGACTGTGGCAAATTTCGGGACGCTCTGACCTCGACACGATCGACGACGCAGCAAGACTAGACCTCTATTACATCGATCACTGGTCGTTTAACCTCGATTTAGAAATCTTGGTCGAAACATGCCGAATTATCCTATTCGGCAAAGGCGCATACTAGGATTGGAGTATGTGATTCTAAGGCGAGTCCTTATTAGTTAGATGCAAATACTTGGAACCGAGCAGACGAGACTAGGACGGGGCAAGGTTTTCGTGTTTGCGATTGCATCTGGGTTGGGTGTAGCAAATCTGTATTACAACCAGCCTGTATTGGCAGATATGGCACGCAGCTTTAATGTGTCACCGAACGAAGCGGGTTTGATTCCGATGTTCGCGCAGTTTGGCTATGCTTTAGGGCTGCTAATGATCGTACCGCTCGGAGACGTTTTGGAACGGCGGCGATTTATTAATGTGATGTTGGGATTAGTGATCTGTGCGCTTGTGGCTGCCGCGCTCTCGCCCAGTCTTAACTGGCTGGCAGTGGCGAATTTAGCGATCGGGATTACCACAGTCGTACCGCATATTATTGTGCCGTTGGTGGCTCTACTGGCAAAGCCGAGTGAACAGGGCAAAGTGTTGGGGACGGTGATGAGTGGGGTATTTGTCGGGGCGGTGCTGGCACGCAGTATCGGGGGCATTATTGGGCATAGCTGGGGTTGGAGATCGCTATATTGGTTGGCGGCGGGTTTGATGTTGCTGTTATCCGTAATACTGGCGCGCCAAATCCCATATATTCCGACGAAGGTAAAGCTTGACTATGGCAAATTAATGCGATCTCTCTGGCAGGTATTTCGATCGCAGCCCAAGTTACGCGAGGCGGCGTTGAATGGCGCGTTACTATTTGCGGCGTTCAGTGCGTTCTGGGCAACGGTGACATTTTATCTCAGCAGTTTACCCGCCCATTACGACAGCTCAATTTTGGGGTTGTTGGCATTGATGTCAATCCCTGCTGCTGCATTTGCGCCTGTGGTGGGGAAAATTTCCGATCGATACGGCTCTAGATTAATGGTAGGCGTGGGCATTAGCATTTCGATCGTGGCATTTTTAACTTTCTGGATTTTCGGCTCTAGCCTGTGGGGAATGGCGGCGGGAATTTTTCTGCTCAGTGTTGGTACGCAAGCAAATATGGTATCCAATCAAGCCCGTATCTTTCCCCTGATTCCAGATGCCAAAAGCCGTCTGAACACGGTTTATATGGTGTCTTATTTTATCGGCGGCGCGTCTGGATCGTTTCTGGGAGCAACGGCATGGTCGCTCTATCAATGGCATGGGGTTTGTTCGATCGCGCTCATCCTATCTATTCTCGATCTGATTATTCATCTCATCAGCAGTGAGAAGTCGATCGTTGATTAGGCAGAAATTTGACAATCTGTATAAACGCCCTATAGTCATGTTAGAAAGGAATTTTCTGTTTAATCCATTTGAACTTACAAGTAGTAGAATGAGTCACAATGTTCGGGCTTGGCAGGTAACAACAGGTGATCGCTTAGTCGAGATTAAGACTACTAGATTAGACTTTGAGGAGAGGCTCGAAAATTGGATTGCAGACGATATAGATATCCTTGATGAGAAGCTTTTAGTTATTGGTAGACAAGTTCCAACTGATTTTGGTGGATATATCGATCTACTTTGCATTGATCCAGAAGGAGATCTAGTTGTTGTTGAGTTGAAACGGGATAAAACCCCACGTGATATTGTTGCTCAAGCCTTAGACTATGCATCATGGGTTGTTGGATTATCCCATGACCGAATATCTGAAGCTGCCACTCAGTATTTAAATCAATCCTTTGAAGGCATTTTTCAAAATCGGTTTCATATAGATTTGCCAGAAACTATAAACAGTAATCACAAAATTATCGTTGTAGCATCAAAAATTGACTCAAGCTCAGAACGGATCATTAGCTACCTTTCTAATAGACACGGCGTTAATATAAATGCCGTGACATTCCAATACTTTCGTTCTTCAGAGGATGTTGAAATGTTAACACGAGTGTTTTTGCTGGAACCAGAAGAGGTTCTCAACAGAGCTAGAACCATGGGAGGAAATAAACGAAACCCTAATTTGACTTACGAGCAATTTAAAGATATTACATTTGAAAATGGCATTGGTGAATTGTATCAACGTTTTATAGAGATCCTTAAACCACTGTTTCATGAAACTCGTACTACTCGTTCAAATATTAATTTTGTTGGTCGTTTGGGAAGTAGCCGATGTGCAATCATAAATTTAAGTCCCATGGAAAGCTCTCAATTAGATGGATTAAAATTCTATCTTTATGCAATTCGAGCTAGATCGTACTTCGGTTTAAATGAAGATGAACTTAGGGTTGCACTTCCGCAAGGTAGTGAAATATGGGAGTACAGTCCCAATGCTTCTGAAGACTGGTGTGGGTATAAAGGTTTCTTTACTTCAATTGACCAAGTAGAGAATCTTGCTCGAATATTAGGGAAGATAGATGTATAGTCACAAGCTAACAAGTCGCCGCATCGGAATAATCCATTATGGTTAGTTGAATGACAGGAGATGATGAGTGTGAAATTAACAAGAGATTTTAAAGAGACAGTTAAGGCACGAGTCCAATGCGATTCTGCCTTTGCGATCGCTCTACTTGATGAAGCTGTTTCACTCTTCCTCAATGGTGAACCAGAAACTGCAAGACTTATCTTGAGAGATCTTGTAAATGCAACTGTAGGCTTTGAAGAACTTGCAGTTAAAACATCTAAGCCAAGCAAAAGCCTTCATCGGATGTTATCGGCAAAAGGTAATCCTACGATGGATAATCTAACTATTATTCTCAGTGTTCTTCGGAAAAAGCTTCAAGTCGATATCAAAGTGCAGACTGTTTCTTGTGCCTAAAACTTTGACACATCAGCGATTTGAATAGGCTGTATTGTAGATATTGCCGAAAAGATCCTCGTTTGTTAGGGAGAACATGGAAAAGTTTGTAATCACCGCTCTGGCTCTAGCTGTTCCAGCTTATTTTTATACTTGGTTGATTCGATCGATCGATCGATTTGAAAAAGAACCCGTGCGCTATCTGATTGCGGCTTTTGCTTGGGGAGCCTTACCTGCGGTGATTTTAGCTTTAATCTTGGAGGTGATACTGTCGATTCCCGTCGCGGCAATTTTGGGTAAAGAGACGCTCAGCGCTCAACTGATTGATACTGCGGTCAGCGCGCCTGTAGTCGAAGAAGTGGTCAAAGCCTTCGCCGTGATGATTATCTTTTTAACCTGTCGGCGCGAGTTTGATGGTTGGGTCGATGGCATCGTCTATGGTGGTGTGACTGGTTTTGGCTTTGCCTATGTCGAAAATATTCTCTATTTGATGGGTACGAGTTCTTGGTCAGAGTGGGGGGCATTATTTTTTCTCCGCACGATCGTGTTTGGTGGGTTACATGGTTTCTGGACTGCCATCACTGGGGCGAGTTTCGGTCTAGCGCGGTATATGCATGGCACAGCGATCAAGGTTTTCACGATTGCCTGTGGTCTGATTGTGGCGATCGCTGGACATCTGATTCATAATGGCGCATTGGTGTTAGCTGAATCTACCGAGGGCGCAACGATTGCGATCGCTCTGGTCAACTACACCGTACTGGTGTTTGTCATGTTTCTGCTATGGCTACTTGCGGGTTTTGTGGAGCGCAGTAGACTCAAAACCTGTCTGCAAGATGAAGTACCAAATGTCCTCTCAGCCCAAGCCTATGCCGCGATCTGCGATCGACAAGCCAAAAAAGCATTATCAAAATTGGGCATGACTCCAGCTCAAATTCGCCAATTTTTACACATTGCTGCCAAACTCACCCAGAAAAAACTCCAATTCAGCAAGATGGGCGAAGAATACGGTAATAGTGCCGAAATCATCCGTCTGCGCCATGAACTCAAAAGTCTAGGAGCTTAACTTAAAGGGAGCTAAAGTTCACAACCAGTTTCAAGACTAGTTTCAAGACTAGTTTCGCAACTGGGACGTGCAACCAAACCAGGATAAGGCTCTGAGGCAAATGCTCGATCTGGTTCGGTCAATAGATATCGATCGCAAATTGCAAATAATTCGGCTTCCGAACTAACGCGCCTCATCTCATTCAAAAAGCCTCCGACAGGATCGACACCCTGACCGATGAAATTGAGATACTTCTTTAAATTGTTAACGCGAGATCGTTCTGGTAAGGTTGGCGCAGTTAAGGTTTGATGCAATCGATCGATATACTGACGCACTTCCATTAGAGTCACAACGGTAACTGGTTGACCACTGAGATGTTGACGGATTTGTCGGAAAATCCAAGGATTACGAATCGCGGCCCGACCGACCATCACCCCTGCGGCTCCTGTAGTGGCGAGGACATTGGCAGCAGAAGCGGCAGAACTGACATTCCCATTCGCTAAGATCGGACATTTTACCAGTTGGACGGCGTGGGCAATTCGATCGTAATGGACTTCGCTGCGATACATCTCTTTGACTGTGCGACCGTGAAGGCTCAGCAGTTCGACATCGTGCTTGTTAATCAGGTGCAAAATCTGCTCGAAATTTGATGTGTCTTCAAACCCAATCCGCATCTTGACCGTAAATGGAATCGCTATAACTTCTCGCAATGCACCGAGGATCTGATCGACTTTGTCAGGATCGCGCAACAGTCCGCCACCGACATTTTTACGGTAAATTCTGGGCGCAGGACATCCCATATTTAGATCGATGCCAGCGATCGAATAGTGGTTTAATTCCTTCGCAGCGCGGACAAGATCGGGAATACTCTCGCCGATCAGTTGGGCAAAAACGGGACGACCAGTAGTATTTTCGGTAATCGATCGAAGGATATGTTTCTCTAGTCGGGAAGTGGGATAGACCCGAAAGTATTCCGTAAAGAAATAATCGGGACTACCGTAAGTGTCGATCGCTTGCATGAATGGCAGATCGGTGACATCTTGCATAGGAGCAAGAGCGGTCAAAGCTAGTCTTGGATCGATCGAACTTGGCAGTCGATCGCTAATTGTTCGATTTGGAATTGATAAGCTCACCATTTCAAAAATG
>JARCMB010000155.1 GCA_030248825.1 Pseudanabaenaceae cyanobacterium MP8IB2.15
CAAACTGGGGGTGGATGAATCACTGCTCGATAAAATCTCGATCGCCTCGATCGTCTGCCTCGACCTCGATCTAGATAATCAGCCAGAGATCGTGACAGGGCTGCGAGTCGATAACCCCGATCGACCTTCTAGTATCGACCCGCAAGCATGGCAAAAATTTCTGGCATTACCCGCAAATCAACGCCAAGAATTTAGTATGTTAGTGATTTTGCGTCAGAGTGGGGCAGACTGGCAAGCCGAGCCGATTTTGACTCACATCAGAGCCTTAGCATTCATTGGTGACAGCATTAGCAGCTATGTGTTATTTGGCGCGCAAGACCTCGATCGAGACTCACGGGCAGAGCTAATTGTCCAAGCGATTAGCCTCGATACGATCGATGCTCAGGTAATTACTTCCGTCTCTAACCAGACAAATCAATCGAACCAGTTGCAATGGCGAAATTATTATCAACCCGATCGATCTCTCAACATCGTGCAGTGATAATCTTGATCAATCATGGAAGAAATATCTCTACTAGATGTGGTGGCTCTAAAGGACATAGAGGCATCATTTAACAGCCCTCTAGATCTGCCAGAGCAACTAGAGGAAGATCTGCCGCGCCCAGACCCAGAACTCATGCTGGTCTTGCTTGATTCTGAAGCCGTCCTAGAGCGAATGCAAGCTACCAGAGCTTTTTGTGAAATTTCCGATCCTAGAGCCATTCCTCGGCTGATTGAGTTGCTACGCGATGACTGTACTCTAGTGCGGGTGAGTGCTGGCTATGCCCTAGGACGTAATCCCCATACCAATGCGGTGCGGCCTTTGATCGAGCAATTGATGCAGGACTGGAATGGCTATGTGCGAAAAGGCGTAGTCTGGGCTTTAGGAACTTGCCATGACCCCAGAGCTTTGCAGCCCCTAATTTCGGCATTGAAATATGACATCACGACTGTGCGCCTGTGGGCAGCGAGTGCTTTGGGACAGTTGGGTGATTTACTGGCGATCGAACCCCTGACCACCGCGCTCGAAACAGACAGAGCCGAAGCAGTACGTAGTAACTGTGCTTGGGCTTTAGGTAAGCTCTTGGCAAAAATGCCTGTTTTCGATCGAACTAGCGATCGAGAAACCTATCAAGACGCGATCGACGCTCTAATTAATGCGCTTGAAGATCTAGATCTCAGTGTTGTGCTCGATGCCAAGATGGCTTTACGCAAGTTAGACGATCCAAGAGCGATCAAAGTACTCGATCGAATGGATATCGAACAAGGATATTGCGAACTGTAGAGAATATTTGAGCAAGAATTTATCTGGCAAATTTCAGTAAAGCTTCGACATCGAGTAAGTGTAGCTTGGTCTCGGAATTGAGCATAAACCCTTTGAGGTAGGGCATAGAATCGCTATTAATTGGTTCGAGTTGGGATTCGATCGACTCACTTGCGAGTTTAATTACGCCTTTAATTTCCGTCGCCGCGATCGCCAGATACATCGGCTCGATCCGCAAAATTGCCACAGAGCAAGCATGAGTATTAACCTGAATCGGCTGTAACCCAAGCATCTGAGCTAAGTCCACCGTCCAGTAAATCCGACTATGGCTGCTGACCAATCCCAGCATATAAGACGGCATATTCGGGACTGGTACGATATTTTTAGCTCTGACGATGATCACTTCCTGCACCAGAGCCATCGGCACAATTGCTCGGTTGAATCGATCGATATGGCACTCTAAATAAGTTTCCCCACTCTCAGGCAGAGCATCTTCTGGCAATTCTTCATCCACATTCAAAACTAGACTTGTTGTACTCAATTCGATCCCCTCCAATCTATCAAGTCAAATATCGAAACACCATCTTGACTAAAGCTTGCTGCGTAAACGGTTTGGTTAAGTAATCAGTCGCCCCAGACAATGAAGCCTTAGCTCGATCGATAATGCCTGTATTCCCTGTAACCATAATAATCGGCGTATTCTTAAGCATAGTATTTTTCCGTAGCAGTCGGCACAGTTCGTAGCCATTTACTTTTGGCATATTTACATCTAACAAAATCAGGTCGGGTTTGGCTTTAAGAACTTGGATCGGAGCTTTGAGTGGATCTCCAATCGCGATCACTTCACAACTATGATCGTCTAAGAACCTCTTAATTTCAGTCAAAATTGTGGGACTGTCATCAACACAGGCGATCGTGTATGTCTTTGATGGAGTCGCAAATTCAACCGCATCGATCGGGTTTTCTTCGGTTTTATCGATCTCTGCCAGTTGGTTAGTAATTACCTTGCTGTTAAGCTGATGAAATCCTTCAGGGATTAAAGTCGGGATTTTCGGTAAAAGATTGTAGGGCGGCTGGGGATCGCGGAGAACAATCACCTCTTCACAAATGTAGGGCATTAAACCACCTACAATCTTTAATTCATCTTTATTCAGTAAAACGGCAAGATGTCGAAAACTAAAACCTTTAAGAATGGTGCTAAATTTTTGACTCAGATGTAATTCTGGTAGAAGATTCTTTTGCTTATCTGTTTGCCCAAAAAAGTAGGGACGCTGATATGGCGACCAAACCTGTGGTGATAGCAACTGCCAGAGTTTTAGCCGCTTTTGGCAGTACAGAGCCAAAGGCATAAATTCCTGACTAAAAAATGTCATCTTTGTCCCCACATTTTTGACAAATCTGTAGGTAACTTTATCTAGCCATAGCAAAGGCTCAAGTGCTTCTTTGATCATGCTTTCGGTCATTCGTGATGCTTGGGCTAGGGTCAAATGCTGTTGATTTACCAGCCAGCAGAGCGCAATGTAGTCATTACAGCGATATGATTCGTCTACTTCATTTTCATCGGCTTGAGGCGTAGCATCCTCGAACATTAAGCACGTCTGAGCGCGGAGTTCTTTGGTCAGTTGTGGGGCTTGCTGGCTCATAGTACGCATGTGACACACCAGTCGATCGAATGGCTCGACCGAGTGAGTGACATAAGTAATTTTTCCTGCTTCTAGTCTGATCGTCCAGTAACATGTATCTCGATCGAATAACTGCAAGCGACCTGTAAATTTATGACGGCAAAAATTCTCTAGAACGTTAAATGGGGAGCCTTCTGCCAATCCACTTAAATCATCAGTTCTAATTGTGTTTGTAATCTTATTCGCATTCATGTAATTTTTCTATTTGGAGGGTTGACTATATTTCTCTAGGATTTGACCCAAGTTTTAGCTAAGAAGGGGAAATTCATGAATTGCCTTAGCTAATAATTATTTTTCCTTCAATATCATTTAATTCTAACCATTAGACATGATTACTCATTAATGAAACAAATCACTGTAAAACTTGATGGTAATGTTTGATCTGAAACTTGATTAATTGCTTACTTTGTTGAGGCTTAATCAAGTAAATCTTAATTAAAGAAAGTACAGCAACCGTATGGCATCAAACTATTCATTTGATATTGTGAGTGACTTCGATCGACAAGAGCTAGTCAATGCTCTAGATCAAGTCAGAAGAGAGATCGCTAGTCGCTACGATCTCAAAAACACTGACACTGAAATCACACTGGAAGCAGATACAGTCACAGTCAAAACTGACAGCGAGTTTACCTTAACCTCTGTGCATGATGTTTTGCAGTCAAAAGCTGTGAAGCGGAGTTTATCGCTCAAAATTTTTGACTATGGCAAAATTGAGTCAGCCAGTGGTAATCGGGTGATTCAGGTGATTGCGCTCAAGAAAGGAATTGAACAAGATTTAGCTAAAAAAATCTCAAAGCTAATTCGAGATGAATTTAACAAGGTACAGGCAACGATTCAGGGTGACTCTTTACGAGTTACGTCTAAATCTAAAGATGAACTACAGGCAGTTATGCAACTCGTTAAGTCTGAAGATTTTCCCGTAGCTTTACAGTTTACCAATTATCGTTAGCTAATCACGCGAATCGTCTCTAAACTTCGATCGCTACAGCCGTTGATTTCTCCACCCGCTTGCAAAATTAGACTCAAAAACTCGACAATCTCAGATGTGATTAGTTCGCCAGGGCAGATGACGGGAATCCCAGGTGGATATGGGCAGAGCATTTCCGTACAGATTCGCCCGATCGACTGTGAGAAAGCGACTCGATCGGTTTTGGCGAAAAAAGCCTCTCTGGGACTGAGCTTGATGATCGGTTGAAGGGTGTAAGGATCGGGAATTCTTGTTCCCCTGTTAGCACTCGCTGGTAAATGATCTTGGATCTTTGACAACGCCTGAACCAGTTTTTCGATATCTAACTCGGTATTCCCGATGCTAATTGCAAACACAAGTTGACTTAGTGTCGGCATTTCGGCGATTACACCAAGCTGCTGCAATATTCGATCGACAGCAAAACCAGTAATCCCAAGTTGGTTAAAGCTGACCGTGAGGCGGGTGGGGTCGAGGTTGGGGATATCGCTAGAGTCGAAACTCGATAAACCTGAAATTTGGTTGATGTTCGATCGAGCTGTGTCTGCTAATCTCAAAGTTCGCTCTAGCAGGTCATATCCGTGGATTGCCATTTGGCGACGGGCGACATCCAGCGAAGTCAGTAGGATTAAATTGGGGCTACTGGACTGGACTAAATTTAAAGCTTGACTAACTTTGACTCGATCGACTAAATCTCCCTGCCAGTGCAACATTGAGGTTTGGGTGAGGCTGGATGTCACCTTATGCGTGGACTGAACAACTAAATCTGCACCTGCATCAACAGCAGACATCGGTAGTTGGGGATGAAAGTGCAAATGTGAACCATGGGCTTCGTCAATTAAGACAGGGATGCTTTTGGCATGAGCGATCGACACGATCTGGTCTAACTCACCACATACGCCAAAATAGTTAGGACTCACCAACATCACAGCTTTGGCATCAGGATGTGCGATCAGGGTCTCTTGAAGGGTCGCAGGCGTAACGCCACAGTCAAGCTCGAAGCGCGGATTAAATTCTGTTGGCAAATAAACTGGAACTGCACCTGAGAGCACTAGAGCCGCAATCGCAGATTTATGACAATTTCGCCCTAGGAGAATCTTGTCACCTAGTTGACAGACCGCTAACACACTCGCAGCAATCCCACAGGTGGAGCCATTTACTAAAAACCAAGTTCGATCGACACCGTAGGCAATCGCGGCAAGTTCTTCAGCATCAGAGATTTCTCGATCTAACCCTGGCAACTCTGGCAGATCGAGCCTAAATAAATTCTCGCCTAACAGTGCTTGCAAGTCTCGATCGATCGACTGACCGCGTTTATGCCCTGGTAGATAAAATGGCACATGATCGTCTCGCAAGAAAGCCCACAGAGCTTCTAATAATGGTGCAGAGCTTTGGTTTAACAAATTAGTCTTAGGCGGGGATAAGTTGCTCGACCTTTTGTTGTAACTCGGTCACAAGTCGATGCTGATCTTGACCTGACTGCGCTTGGTTTAGATCGGTGCTAGCGGTTTCGAGTTGCTGGCGCAAGGTATCGACAATATCCTGAACAGGGCGTAACAATTTTTCTTGGACGGTTAACTGACCTTTCAGCTCAGATATCACCCGAATCCGTTCTTGAAGTTGCAACTCTAAAGTCTGGATTTCCTGATAATTTTGTTGATGCTCATTGGTTTGGCGGCCAACTAATTCCTGTTGATTTTGGACAATACCTCTGACTGCTTCAATTTGACTCTCAATTTTTTGCACACTTTTCTCGAGAGTTGTTTTTTGCGCCTCGATTTGGATTAAAAGTGGAGTCAGTGCTTGAGCAGGGTTGTCTGAGCCTCCATCACCAAGTCGTCGATCGAGGATCGCTCGTTGTTGGGTCAAAATCGATTGCCGTTCGATCATGACTCGCCTTTGCCCAAACAAAGCTTCTTCTAGCATTTTGTACTGCTCTTCAGCAAATTCTTTATTGCTTTCAAACTCAATTCGATCGAACTCTTTGGCTTGATCGATCTGGCTTTGGAAATCCGCAATTTCTCCTTCGAGTGCAGCTAGTTCATCTTCTTGGGCGCTGACATAATTCGCCAGTTTATCGTAGTCATTTTGTCGATCGACAATCGCTTGCTCTAATTCTTCAATTGGCAATTCTTCTAAACTCTTAGCCTCGTCAGGATCGAGCGTTTCTAGGCTAACCGAACCACCATAGCTCTCGATTACACTGCTAATCTGCTGAAATAATTCTTCTTGAGACTCCAACTGTAGGCGAATGATTCCAGCATTATTCTCCTGCACCTTCAACATTCCCCTTTGGGCTTTTACCTCCGCCTGAGCATCTGCTAGAGCAATCTGGGTCTGCGCCCATTCCTGTTTACGGTTAATTAGATCTTGAGTTGCTTGGTTCAAACTAGTCTGTTGCTGATCTACTTGGCTGCGTTTTGACTCCAATTCTTGCCAAAATCCTGTCAGGGTTTCTTGACGCTGATGAATAATATTGAGCGATGAACTGAGATGTTGCTTGAGGGAGTCGGGATTAAATAAGCTGGCTAGGAGCTTTTGGGCAATATTCCGTAGATCTTGAGCCTGTTCTCGATCGAGCGAAGCTGCTTGAACTGAGAATTTATTTTTTTCTAGCTCAAATTCATGCCGCCATTTATCAAATTCATCGCGCTCTCGTTTTAGCTCATCCTGCAATCCATCAACTTCTTGTTTCCTAGCTTCTATTTGCTCGAACTCTTGGGCTTTTTGCTCCAATTCCCGTTCACGACCTTGAAGTTCTTTGGCTTGGTAGTTAAGCGATTGCTTCCACTGCTCAATGTCTTCTTCGCCCTGTTTAAATTTACCTTCGAGTCGAGAGAAGTTTTGCAGGATTAAAACTATACGTTTCGAGGCATCTTGCAGACTTTGAATTTGCTTAGCATTATTCACATCAGCTAAAACTAGCTGACCATCCTTCAGATCTCTTGCCTGATTTGCATCTTGGACGGAAATAGTTTCCTCGTTGTTAATCGCCTGCCAATTATTTTCGGAGGTATTACGTGCGAGGAGTTTAACCTCAGTTCTAGCCCCAAGCATCCCGCTAGTTTTTTTTACTTCCGCTAAGTACTGCACGCTAATCTTTCTCCTAATGGTTGTGCTGGTAACAATTAAATGAGGCTATAAAACTTTCAGCCTATCTGACGATCTCAAGCTTTGTGATTTGATTATTCGATCTTCACTATTCTAGCTAGAGGTTTGACGAGAGATTTTGACTAAATGTTCAACTACTAGTCGATCGAAGATTTAAATTATTCTGAATTTTTGTTCTGACTTAGCTCAGTGTGCATAATGCTATACGTAAAAAAGGACTGAGGTGGATGCGAATAGATTATATTTCATTTATATATTAGCTAATGCAAGGCAATATACACGATCGATCTGATCTGGACTTTAATTTCTGGGCTTTAGTTCAGGTTTTTCGGGTCTAGGGCATCCCGCAGTCCATCCCCCAGCAAATTGAAAGCTAACACTGTCAAAATAATTAGTAGCGAAGGCGACCAGATCAACCAAGGCTGCAACACAATAATCGATGAATTAGTCGCTAACGACAGCATATTTCCCCAAGATGGGTCAGGTGGTTGAATGCCCAGCCCAATTAGGCTCAACACCGACTCCGACACAATAAAGCTAGGAATAGCTAAGGTAGCCGAGATAATAATATAACTGGCAGTCTGCGGTAAAACATGCCGAATGATGATTCGCAATGGTGATGCCCCTGTTGCCTTGGCAGCAGTGATAAATTCTGCTTCTTTGATCGACATTACCTGTCCGCGCACGACTCTGGCTAAACCTGCCCATTGCACAAACGAAATGATGCATACGATCAAGAGAAATCGCTGCGTATTACTTAGTTGAGCTGGCAGAAATACAGATAGGGATACCAGTAAATAGATCGATGGTACTGACATTAAAACTTCTGCTAACCGCATCAGGACAGCATCTAACCACCCACCAAAGTAGCCCGAAATCCCGCCAACCAAGCAGCCGATCGCAAACGAGATCGTTGTGCCAATAATGCCAATAAATAAGCTAACACGTCCCCCATAGAGCAATCGCGTCAATTGGTCTCTACCCTGTTCATCAGTGCCCAATAGGTTAAGGCGACCTTTGCCCTCAGTGCCAAACAGGTGACCGTGAATGAACAAACGGATTGGATCGGGGGCGGTTCGATCGACACGCAATTCTCGCTTCCCAGTTTCCATATCAACTGCCCCTTGGATCGTCGGGTAGACGTGCGGCCCAATCAACTCACCTTGAGGATTATGCCAGTAGATTTGGGTGGGCGGTAATAAGGCACTATTTTTAGGGGCATCGTATACGCCATACGGGGCAACCCAGTCAGCCAAGATCACGGCGAGATAAAAGACAAGTAGAACCATAGCTCCCCACCGAGCTAGTGGGTTAGCTTTTAGCTTTTTCCACCAATTCATACGATTTAGAATCCCAAAGATAAATCTAGCCTTTTAGGGCTTTGGTGAAGTTGCGCCGATAATTTTCATTCGAGACTAACAGGACTGGCCAGAGCAACGCCAAGACTATTTTATTCTCAGTAAAGTTGGTGCGCTGAATGCCAGTCAGAAATTTGTAAATTCCTGCGACGTAAACCACTGAAAAGAGGAAAATTGCAATTCCCATAGATCCAACTCCAGTACAAATCTAATCTGTGAAATCCTACTAAATCATCATAATCTTACTTCGCAGCTTGTGGGATCGATCGATTGCTCAAACCCGGTAGATCGAGGTTGATAAATGGCAGAGCCGATCCATTGTAGATTAAAGGAAATTTGCCATCCCAAGTTTCTAATGCTTTGTTTTGTAAGACTTCAGGCGTGAGCGTTTTTTGTAAAAGCGATTGGGCTTCGGCGCGTCCTTTGGCTCGGTTGACTTCGGCTTCGGCTTCGCGGGCGGCTTTTTGGGCGATGTAAACAGCTCGTTGGGCTTCTTGTTCGGCGATCTGTTTTTGTTCGATCGCGGCGGCAAATTCTTTCGTAAAGTCAACATCAAGTAGGGAAACGCTATCTAGCAAAATACCGTACTCACCTAGTCTTTCGTTGAGGTTATCGTCGATTTCGGCTTTGAGTTCAGGGCGTTTGGTCAGGATTTCTTCGGCATTCTTTTTCGCGGCGGCAGCTTTGATCACTTCACCGACAGCAGGACTGAGGATGCGATTAACGACTTGGATTTCGTCCCCGACGGTTTGGTAGAGGTTATTCACTTTCGTCGGATCGATATGCCAGTTCACGGCTACGTCTAACTGCACTTCTTGTAAGTCTTTGGAACCAACTTGCGCGAGAATATCGGTCTTTTGAACCCTGACGCTAATTTGCTTGATTTCAGTCATCACAGGAACTTTCCAATGTAAACCTTCGTTGTAAATTGTGTCTTGCACCTGCCCAAAGTTAATGATTACGCCTCGGAAGCCTGCGCCCACGATCACGACTGAGCTGGAGATCAGCAAAAATGCTAAAGCCCCGACCAAGGCGATCGACACAAGGAGGTTTTGGTTGAAATCTCGAACGTTATTCATAAATCAATTCGTTAAGTTAAGAAGCAGTATTCGATCGAAGCTTAGCCTAACTCTGGTCTTGCCAAAAATTTTTTCACACAGGTTAGCTATTGTGGCGATCAATTCTGCTATCATATTTTTCTACCTTGGGCGGATGGCGGAACTGGTAGACGCACCAGACTCAAAATCTGGCGAAGAGATTCGTGAGAGTTCGACCCTCTCTCTGCCCATTAAAATTTTTCACTAATTCTCGTTATTCAGTGCTGAATAAGACGGCAATTTTAGCTAGTACGTTTTCAATAATTTCAGCAGGAACACTTTCCAACTTACGCGCTTGACGGGCTAATAGATCGAGGGGAAGAGGTCGATCGCAGCGAACGAAACCTGTAGTGCGGGTTCCTGCATCCACAAGCGAAACCGTAAAACCTGCTGTTCGGGCAAAGTTTCTACCCGATGTAATCGGCACGACAATCGGTACTTTGGTCAAGGCATTAAATTTGTCGGGAGAGACGATCGGAACTGGGCGTGTGCCTTGCTGCTCATGACCTTGTGTGGGATCGATCGAGAATGAGAAGCTAGGAAGGAAATAATTCAAGATAA
>JARCMB010000156.1 GCA_030248825.1 Pseudanabaenaceae cyanobacterium MP8IB2.15
ATCCCGCTGAATTTGCCCCTCTAGCCCAACAGGTGATTCCCGATCGTGTCACCGAACTTTCGATCGACGATCGCCTATCACCTAGTCGATCGATCAGACTTGTGACAATTGAAATCTCGACCCAACAAGTCCAACTATTTCTACCCACTTTTGATAAACGCCAAGTTAAGCTGATCCAATCGGGGCCCGAAGTCACAATCGAAGCAGGCGACCAAAGGCGCAATCTCTTTCTCCCGCCAGAATTAGCAGGTAAACCCGCCACAGGCGCAAAGTTTCAAGACGGCTATCTGATCATCTCTTTCGCTTGAAGATCTTTAGTGTCTACTATGGGTGAGCAATGGGAGAAGTCACAACGCCTAGGGTGGATTTGTTAATATTGAGAGTCTCACCTGGTTGTGGTTCTAATAGTTCAGTTGGCTCGCCTGAATTTAGTAACAACTCGCGGAACTCTGCCACACTCCCATAGGATTTAGTCAGCATTGGTAGTAAGCCTGTAACGGTCACCTCACCAATTGTCGTCGGCACAAAAACACGAGGATGTAGGGTTTTGACTAGCTGAAGTGCTTGCTGTGGACCTTGGACAACTTCGCCCAACAGGGGAAACACTTGGGCAATTACAGGTGCAATCGCGACATCAACTGTAGGAATGCGTTGCTCCATTTGGACTTCCGCCCGAAATAGATGCGGTTCATAATATGCTGTTTCACCGATCGATTCACCCATTGAGATGTCTTTGAGATGATAGCCATTCTCCACCGTCTGCGCTCCCACAATTGCTCCAGGAATAGCGGTAATTTGGAGTCGATCGACAAAAATATACTTCTCCCAGTTGGTGATTGCCGTAACCTGCGAGTAGCCCAGTTGTTTAACTACTTTCGCGGCATCGGGTGAAGCTACTACTGGAATCGATCGATCGAGTTTGGCTAAAGTCGGTCTGTGGCAATGATCGTCCAATCCCTGCGAAATCAGGATCAAGTCGATCTTGGGCAAGGTATCGGGGGTGAAAGCGGGAGGATGGACATGATAGGCTTCGTATAGCCAAGGCTTGCCATAAAATACCAGTGGATCGAGCAGCCAGGGGTCAATCAGCACCGTCTGTCCCGCGATCTGCATAATCCAACTATTCATATCAATCCGAGTTAGCTGCATATATTTCTGATGGATGATCTTAAACTTTCTTTACAATCTATTTACTCACATCATAGCAACGATCTCTGAATCGAAAAAGCTACAATCA
Organism: Pseudanabaenaceae cyanobacterium MP8IB2.15; assembly: GCA_030248825.1. Classification (GTDB taxonomy): domain Bacteria; phylum Cyanobacteriota; class Cyanobacteriia; order Pseudanabaenales; family Pseudanabaenaceae; genus JARCMB01. The sequence continues at coordinate 1,238 of JARCMB010000156.1, forward strand.
CCTCATGACAATTTAAGATGTTTGTTCTTATTACAATAATTTGGAAGTTCGGACACTTTCTTAAACAAGCGTTGAAACCCATTGATTTGTCATTGGTTAGGCTGCTGCTGAAGAGTGCTGAGACTCTCATTCTACTGTTGCCTGTCGGGATTATCGCCGACTAATTTTGTCCGAATCATTGCCATGAGTTACCCTTAATAAAGTAGCCACCCCAATCTTAGCGAAAGTATTCATGGATATTGTTGAAAGTTTAAAAATGGCGGGTAAAACCATCACAGCTAACAAGTTACGCAGTGGCTTGACCATGCTGGGCATCATCATTGGGAATGCCTCGGTGATTGCCATGGTAGGAGTGGGGCAGGGGGCAAAGATCTATGCTGAAAGCCAATTTCAGTCATTGGGTACAAATGTCCTATTTATTTTGCCAGGCACAGATAATGCTCGTCGCAATACGATCGCGCCGCCTAACCGCTTAATTTTGGCTGATGCAGAAGCAATTGCCACCCAAGTGCCTTCCGTTGATAAAGTTGCACCTCAACTTAATGGCTCAGAGCTAGCGACCTACCGTAATAATGCCAAACGTGCTTCTTTAATTGGGACAACGCCAGAATATAGCCCTGTGAGAAATGCTGATGTCAAACAAGGTCGGTTTATCACAGCCGATGATGTTAAACGTAATGCCAGAGTTGTGACGTTGGGAAGTTCGATCTCCAAAGATTTATTTGGGAATGGTGAAGCGATCGGACAGCAGATCAGGATTAGAAACATCAGCTTTGAAGTGATCGGGATCATGGATGAAAAGGGCGCATTTCTCGGTGCAAACCAAGATGACACCGTATTTATGCCATTCTCGACTATGACCAGCCGCATTATCGGACGGACTTCTCCCTATGGAGTTGCTGTGCAGGTGATTACGCTCTCCGCTAAGGATAACACCAACGTTGAAACGGCAAAATTTCAAATCACCAATTTATTGCGGCTGCGACACAGAAATACCAGCAGTGCCTCTGATGAAGTGACATTCACGGTTCGCACGCAAAAAGATGCACTCGAAATCGTTGGTAATATTACGAATGCGCTTACCCTTCTGCTGGCGGCAATCGCGGCAATCTCGCTGGTGGTGGGAGGTATTGGTATTATGAATATTATGCTGGTATCAGTTACAGAAAGAACATCTGAGATTGGCTTGCGTAAAGCAGTCGGTGCTTCCCAGTCTGATATCCTCACTCAGTTTTTGATCGAAGCTGTGATTCTATCGGTCGCGGGTGGATTGATTGGGACTGGGGTCGGCGTGTCAGGCATTTTGATCGTGGGAACTTTTACTCCGCTCAAGGCAGGCGTATCAATGGGAGCAATTACCCTAGCGGTGGGAGTTTCTGGGGCGATTGGGCTATTCTTTGGTGTTGTACCTGCCAAGCAAGCCGCAAAGCTCGATCCGATTGTGGCATTAAGGAGTGCCTAGCTGAAGTGCCCCGAAGTTCTTAGCCAAAGACTTTTTCCCATTAGTAATCCGATCTACTCATATGCTTACCGATTCCCAACCTTCGATCGATATCCCAGTACCGCAAAAAACAATTATCAAGTTAGAGCATATCTACAAGATCTATGGTGCAGGCGATGCTGAGGTTATCGCTTTGGATAATGTCAATCTTGAAATTAATCAGGGTGAATATTGCGCCATTATGGGAGCTTCTGGTTCGGGTAAGTCAACAGTAATGAATATGATTGGCTGCCTAGATCGTCCATCTTCGGGGCAATACTATCTCGATGGTGAGGATGTCGCAAATCTATCGGAAGCGGCGTTAGCTAAAACCCGTAATCTCAAGATTGGCTTTGTGTTTCAGCAGTATCATTTATTATCTCAACTCAGCGCGATCGAAAATGTCATGTTGCCGATGGTTTATGCGGGTATAAAGGGAAATGAACGGGTCGATCGAGCGGCGGATGCGCTTAAACGGGTAGGGATGGGACATCGCCTCAAGAATAAACCAAATGAGATGTCTGGTGGTCAGCAACAACGGGTGGCAATTGCACGAGCGATCGTCAATCAACCTGTACTTTTACTGGCGGATGAACCGACTGGGGCACTGGACTCACACACTACGAGGGAGGTGATCGATTTATTTACGGAATTGAATCAAGGTGGAATCACAGTCGTAATTGTGACCCATGAATTAGATGTCGGTCGCGCCACTCGTCGGATTGTTTGGTTCCGCGATGGACAAGTGATCCATAACAACCTATCACCCCAAGATTTGAGTCTTGTCGCCGCTTCTTAACAGAGACCTCGAAGCTCTATCGCTCGACTTTGTAGCCGAGATCGGTTAATTGCCACTGCGACGATCTCCATTTGGGTTGGACTTTGACAAATAGCTCTAGATGCACGTTACCCATAATCAATTTCTGCATTTGTTCTCTAGCTTTAGTGCCAATCTCTTTGAGCATCGCGCCTTTTTTGCCAATCACAATCCCTTTTTGGGAATCTCGTTCGACGTGAATAGTTGCCATTACCTTGGTGATTTTGGCTTGCTCATCAACTCGATCGATACTAATTGCCACCGAATGCGGGACTTCTTCACGGGTAAGTAAGAGGATTTGCTCTCGAATTAATTCGCCCATAATAAAACGCTCAGGCTGATCGGTGACAAGATCGGGGGGATAGTAGCAGGGCCCATGTGGGAGTCGATCGCAGCACATCTGTTGCAACTGTTCCAATCCCTCGCCTGTCAGTGCCGAAATATCGATCAAATCCCAACCTGATGTTTTGGCGAAGTCGGCATAGCCCTCATAAATCCCAGGCGTATCACCAATCGCATCAATTTTATTCAATCCCACGATCGCAGGAATTTTGGATTGCTGAATAACTTCCGCGACGTATCGATCGCCATTACCCAAACTTGAAGTGGCATCGACCAACCAAACCACTAAATCGACCGAGGAAATTGCTCCAATCGCATTTTTTACCAATACTTCGCCTAACAAATGGTGGGGTTTATGGATACCAGGTGTATCGACTAGAACAATTTGGGCTTGCGCTAAATTTAAAATGCCCCGTAATCGATTCCGCGTAGTTTGAGCTGTAGGAGAGGTAATCGCGATCTTTTGCCCGATCAGAGCATTGAGCAAAGTGGACTTACCCACATTCGGTCGCCCTACCAAAGCGACAAACCCAGACTTAAATTCAGAACCGACAGATGGAATTAACATAACTCTTTTGTAAGTGAGGCTCCTTAACTTTAGCTTGTCGGGTTTATGTTATGGTGTTTTACCTAGCTAAGCTTAAAACAATAAATATGAGTCTAGATTACGATTGAGTCTTAATCTTGTTTTACGCCCATGATTTTTAAATTCTCACGCAACCTGTGGGAACGGGTGATGCGCCCCCACCAACCCAAAATTATCACTCACAAAAAAGCGATCGAAATGCGATCGCCAGCTTTAACATAACGCGAACTTATTTAACCCAGAACTGTGACAAAGTCACAGCAATCTCTGCCAATTTCTATAAATTCACTGACATTAATCGTGGTGCCTGCGGTTGGGGTATGTGGTTCTATTTTAATGGGCTTAGTCTTACTGATTGTGAGTTTGGTTATTACTGGTGTGTCGATCGCGGCGGTGGGAACACTACCAGAGAATAGTTCAGGCTTGCAACGAAATAGATATCGCTACTCCCACTAGGTAAAAAGTACGCATTAATTAGCCTTGTTGAGAATTTAACCAACGTTCAAACAAAGAGTTAAGTCTGCCTTGAGAGCGAAATTCTTGGATAACACCATTGACAGTCTTTAACAATTCCCGATCACCTTTTTTGACGGCAACACCAATAAATTCAGGCTGAATCAGTTCACCAGCAAACTTTAAGTCGGAAGCCCGTTTTAAAATCACCCCAGAATTGATCGAACCATTAACCACGACATCAACATCACCATCCCGCAAAGAGCTTAGCATTTCACGCTCACCAGCATATTGTTTGATGGTAATTTTTGCCCCATTTGTTTTAAGATTTTGCACATACTTGTCACTGGTTGTGCCTTTTGTTGTTCCTACTGACCGACCCATTAAATCTTTCGTACTAGTTACTGATTTATTACAACGATTTACAACTAGAGATAAGCCTGCCTTAAAGTAGCCTTCCGAGAAATCAAGTGTTTTTTGACGTTCTGGAGTAATGGTGATGGAAGACAAGGTTAAATCGAATTTTCCTGATGCTTGTGAGGGCAATAATTCTTCAAATACTGTGTTTTTCCATTCAATTGGTACGCCAATCTTAGCCGCGATCGCCTGAGCAATATCAACATCAAACCCTACCCATTTACCAGTACTGGGATCGGTAAAAACTGCTGGTTCATAGGGACCAGAAATACCAACTACCAGCTTACCAACTTTGCGAATTTCTTGAGCGCGGGGTGATTGATCAAGTTGAGTCTGTGCGTCAGCTTGACTGAAGTTAAAAGCAGTGGTGCTAGCAACTACAGTTAAAAAAATTGCGACAAAAGCTAGATTGAAATTCTTATTGAAATATGAGACAGTCAGAAAATAATCGATCCTTTATTTACCTTAGAAATCACTGGGATCGCCCACTCCTATAGCAG
>JARCMB010000157.1 GCA_030248825.1 Pseudanabaenaceae cyanobacterium MP8IB2.15
TGATCTTGAACCCTAACTTCTTCGTCTCGTCTGGCGGTAAACCTGATTTTGCCATCTCGTGTAAATTTGCAAGCATTACTGAGTAAATTATTCAGGTTTTGATGCACTTTATTGACATCGGCGTACATCAAACCGATGTCTTGTGGACAATACACAATGAATGAATTATGGTTCTGTTCGACAATTGGCTGCATTAAATCGGCAATATTGCGAACTAAAAACGAGACATCAAAACTCTCAGGATAGAGGGCAACTCGTCCAGCATCAATTCTTGAAAAATCGAGGATGTCATTAATTAAACCTAACAAGTGCTTGCCGGCTCGACGAATCTTTTGTAAGTCAGGGATGATTTCTTGCTGTCCCCATTCTTCAACTTCTTCTTGAAGAACTTCGCTGTAACCGATGATCGCATTGAGTGGTGTCCTCAATTCGTGGCTCATGTTGGCGAGAAACATGCTTTTGGCTTTACTAGCATCGTCCGCCGCTTCTTTTGTCCGCCGCAGTTCTGCTTCAGCGATCCGCTTATGAGTGGCAATCTCTGCTTGTAGTTGCTGGTTGATCGCAATTAATTCCGCAATTTTGGCTCGACTTTGGGCAGCCTCATTTCTGGCAGCTTCAAGTTCTGTCACTTCATTTTTTTCGATCTCATTTGTGTGATTGAGATCGCACTGGTTTGGATCTACCATCGCACTACTTTACACATTTATACAGAGGGCTGTTTGTTACTGGCTAACCATTTAAGAATGAGGGGATTGACGATTTCTGGTCGCTCATCATGGGGACAGTGACCAGTATCGGAAATGGATTGGAACTGGATATTTTTAGTTTGCCCAAACTGTTGATAAATCTGAGCACCTGCGATCGGAGTCCAAGGATCGGCTTCGCCCCATAGCACTAGTAAAGGTCGATCGAGTTGGGGTAATAAGTCTTCTGGCTTTGGGCCTGGTGGGGCTGTGAGGATGGAGGCAAAAACCTTTTGGGCGGTTGGTTGGCAAGATGGGGTGTAGAGAATTTCCACCAGTTCATCCGTGATCGCAGCATGATGGCGATAAACCTGACGTAATGTATTTTTGATCCGATGTGGCTGACGGATTCGATCGAACAAAAACTTGCCCAATATTTCTGAACTGACTAGCTTTGAGAATGTGCCCATCACAAATCGTAACGGCTGCTTTAACTCATCAGGGCGATGATTTAACCCACCCGCACAGTTAATTAACACTCCACCCGCCGCAATCTCAGGATTTTTGGTCACAATCATCAAACTCAACAAAGCCCCGATCGAATTACCAATAAATACGGCGGGGATTTGAATTTTTTCTGCCCAGAAGTCTTGCAATAACTCTTGCCATAGTTCCAGAGAGTAGTTAAGCGGCGGTTGATCGGAACCACCAAAACCGAGTAGGTCGATCGCGAATACTTTGTAACCACCATCTGCTAGCACGGGGATATTTTTTCGCCAATGCCCGATCGAAGCACCAAAGCCATGAATCAGCACCAGAGGTTGTCCATGTCCCATCACGGTGTACTTAATGTTGTACCCACGCCACTGCCAGTCGAGCTTTTCGATAGTTGGAGCTGTTGTTAGTTGCACGATCGCAATATCTTGTAAAGTTTGCTTAATACATTCCATTATCAGTCATGCAAGCGAATTTCCCTTGGCAAAATCCAGAAATAGTTCAGCATAGCCCGATCCTGTTGGATAGCTTTCAGCGTTTGACAGGTAAGCAATTGATTGAGACTACAAGTTCGGCACTAGAAATCTCTCAGGCTTTATTTAAAGCAAATTTTATTGTGGTGTCGCACGGTGTCGAGTCAGATCCAATTTTGAATTATGGCAATCGAGCTGCCCTCAATCTCTGGCAACTGAGCTGGGAAGATTTTACTCGCACGCCTTCTCGCCTTACGGCTGAATCGATCGAAAGATCGGAACGCGATCGACTTTTAGCTCAAGCTAAACAACAGGGATACATCAGCAACTATTGCGGGATCAGAATTTCGAGTACAGGCGATCGGTTTTACATTGAAAATGCCACGATCTGGAATGTCGTTGACGAGCAAAACCGAAATTATGGGCAAGCCGCTACTTTTAGTCGCTGGAATTTGATTCAAAAACTTAATCCTTAGGTAATTCAGTAGTTGTGAACACAATTACTAAAATTGCTTTACCAAGATTGTTTAAGGTAGTGACAAAATCACAGTCTAGACAACAAATAAAAATATTAGACAAAAAAATAGCGAGTCCCGATTGCATTGCTGAAACCGTTACTTCGCTATAAATGGGCTTAACGAAACATCTATGTTGCTGTTAATAAAGTTCCCATGAAACTACTAGTTCAAACATCGGCTATTTAGCCTAAATCTTTGCGATCGAGCTATTTTAATCAGATGTTAATCTCTAGTTTTATAAACTCCCAAATAAAGAATTAATAGTGTCATAAAAGCTACAAATTAATATTAATTACTCGGATTTATTTTTGAACATTCTTCGAGCAAGTTTGAGTCAATTAAGGCGATTAATACCTAATTGGTCAAGACTTTTCGATCGATCGGGATTCTGATACTGACTTTTTTCAGGGCAAGACAAGATTTTCTAATGCTTAGAATGATTAGCCTGCAAACACTTTAGGTAAAAATGTTACGGAATGTGACAGAAAACACTTTACAAATCAAAACAATAGGTATATGTTCTTATTCATTCGGAATCCTATTTAAATTTACATATACGTTTACGTAGTTCACGTCTCCTCATGGAGGGAAATGTATGTCTAAGTTGAAGACAACCAAATATCTAACTGAGATGTCAGTCAAGCGTCTGTCAACTGGTAATCCAGATATTCTATCAAGTGGTCGTCCAAGAGATTGCCGAGGCTAAGCTAGCGATCCATTACGTCTGCTTCAGTTGTATTTAAGCTCACCCCATCAGCACTTATCTAGATCGATTTTGGTTTCAGTAGAATTTCGCTTGTAGTAGTTCTATACTGCTTAATCTTGTTTCTCCAAATCAGTTCGTGCTGATGTGATTTTCTTATTCGATCGATGTTATTGGCGTACAACAAACTTACCCAATCATCGACACCCATCCAAATCACCTTTGTCTCATTCTGTGCAGCCTAAATTATCACTCTGTGCTATCTCAATTAAGGCACGAGCTGCTGCATTGTGAGACCTCAAACCTAGAGGTTTTAATGAATATTCAAGGAAAGACAGCCCTGATTACTGGAGCCTCGCGTGGCATTGGCAGAGCGATTGCCCTCGAACTAGCCCAACATGGAGCCAAGCGCTTACTATTAGTGGCACGGGATCTCGATCGACTCAATGAGTTAGCCAAGGAAGTCTCAGCCTTTGGCGTGGAAGCAATCGTCCTATCTTTAGACTTGACCCAAACTGTCGAAGTGAATATTTCGATCGCCCAAGCATGGCGGGATCACGGCCCAATCCATCTCTTGGTTAACTGCGCGGGCGTAGCGCATCAATCATCATTCTTGAGATCACAGCTATTGGATGTGCAGGAGGAAATCGCGATTAACTTAATTGGGATGTATACAGTCACTCGTTTAGTGGCGCGTCGGATGGCATCCCAACGCGAAGGCAGAATCGTTAACGTTTCGAGCTTGATGGGTAAAGTCGCGGCTCCGACAATGGCAACATATTCAGCGACCAAGTTCGCGATTATGGGATTTACGCAAGCTTTACGCGGTGAGCTTGCCGCTCACAATATCGGTGTGACCGCGTTACTCCCATCTTTAACCGATACTGATATGGCAAGGGGTATGCAATGGTTTCGGTGGGTAGCAGTAATGACTCCCAAACAAGTGGCAAGAGCTTTGATTAATGGATTAAACAATGAGTCACCTGAAATTTTAGTGGGATGGCAAAGTCATCTAGCTGTATGGTGTAACCGCGTTGCTCCTTGGTTGTTAGAGAGAATTCTCATGTTCACCGCTCCCCAAGTTGAGTAGGATGTGACCCGATCGAGAATGGGGCAACTACAA
>JARCMB010000158.1 GCA_030248825.1 Pseudanabaenaceae cyanobacterium MP8IB2.15
TAATGTTGCATTCATGGTTTATTCCCTCTACAGTCACTAATCACATTCTATAGAATAACCAACTTGAATAATCAGTATTTTAGCGTAGTTTTGATTTTTAAAAAAAACAAGAAATCGTCGAACCAGTTAGCTAATCAGTTCTGGAGCAACTAGATCCGAACACATTGGAAATGGAGATCGTAAAAGTCGAATCAGAGATGCATGAAATTGGCAAGCGTAGCACATAGCAGATCGAATGCAAATATTTAAACTTGAGAACTCGAAATCATTGTTATGGTGATGATTTTATGACTTTGATACTTCAGCTAATCTACCGTTTGCACTTCGACATCAATAATGCCAGGTGGGGTAAAACGCACAAACTTCTTTTGCTCGACTTGAAGTGGTTCACCACAGTTGGGGCATTGAAACTGTCCTGTTGGCATTGCCGAGAAAGTATGACTGCATACAGGACAAGCATCGATCACAGCGTTGCGATTGACCCACCAAGGTAGAAATATGAGGTAATAAGCCCCAAAGCCCAAAGCGACCATCAATGGCAACACGATCGCCAAGCTGAATAAGACCAATACTGAATTAATCACCCAGCCCAGACCGATCGAACTGAGAACCCAAACAATTAGCAAAAACGTGAGCCAAAATCTTAGCCCTGCAAATCGATCGTCATTAGGTTCAGGTTGGTTGCCGCCATTAAGTACAAAGATTTTCATTGGCTTTCTAGGCTCGAACAAGTTAAGACGATCATACCGCCGAACTTGCGGAGATTCGAGTGAGGGAAACCCCTATTGACCCTATTGTTACAATGGTCAAATAAGTTGACATTTCTTAATATCATTCCTAGGAATCATCGTGCTAATCCAACCAAGTCAGCTACCTAGTTGGTTACAAAAGCTGAAATTAAAGCTGAAGTTTGACCTTGAATTGGGCGCGATCGCGCTAGTTTACTTTGTCCAAGGAGCATTGGGGCTAGCTCAGCTTGCAGTTAGCTTCTTTCTCAAAGACGATCTAGGCTTAAGCCCAGCCGAAGTTGCCTCCCTAGTCGGTATTTCCATGCTGCCTTGGACGGTGAAGCCAATTTACGGTCTGATTTCCGACGGGCTGCCGATCGCGGGCTATCGTCGTCGTCCCTACTTGGTGTTATCCAGCATATTAGGTTCGATCGCTTGGTTGGGGATGGCAAAGTTTGTTACAACTCCGCTCACTGCGACTTTAGCGATTGCATTGGGTTCACTGTCGATCGCGTTTTCGGATGCGATCATCGATGCTCTAGTGGTGCAACGGGCGCGGTTAGAACCAGAAGGAGATGCTGGTTCGCTTCAGTCGTTTGGGTGGGCCGCAGTTTCGGTTGGCGCGATCGCCTCGGCATATCTGAGTGGCTTGTTTTTAGAACTCTGGGGAGCGAGAACGGTATTTGCGATTACGGCGTTTTTGCCTTTGTTAGTGGCAGTTGCAGCTTTTGCAATTGCAGATGAACGAATTAAGCCAAGTACTACAGATCGACTTATCGATCGAATCGACACATCCGCACAACTCCCAGAACAGCCCCAAGACAACGTTAGTCCTGTCGGGACTTGGCAACAAATCAAATTACTAAAGCAAGCTTTTACGAGTAAGCAAATTTTGTTGCCGACGATCTTTTTGTTTTTGTGGCAAGCTACCCCCAGCGCCGATTCGGCTTTCTTTTTCTTTACCACTAACGAACTTGGCTTTAATCCCGAATTTCTAGGCACAGTGCGACTGGTCACAAGCGTTGCAGGACTGTTTGGCGTGTGGATTTTTCATCGTTTTCTCAAAGCCGTTCCGATCCGCAAAATCTTTCTGTGGATGACAATTATTTCGACACTGCTCGGTATGACCAGCTTGATTCTTGTCACTCACGCCAATCGATCGATCGGAATTGACGATCGATGGTTTAGTCTAGGCGATAGTTTGATTATGACTGTAGCAGGACGAATTGCCTTTATGCCTGTGCTAGTTTTAGCGGCAAGGCTCTGTCCAGAAGGGATCGAAGCCACACTGTTTGCCCTCTTGATGTCTGTAACCAACATTGCTTCACTATGCTCTTATCAATTAGGTGCAGGCTTTACTTACCTACTTGGGATCGACGAAACTAACTTTAGTAACTTGTGGCTGCTGGTGGTAATTGCCAATCTCAGTTCACTTTTACCCTTACCTTTCCTGCATTGGCTCCCACAGGAAGATCGACAAGTCTCCATTTCTCCCGCAGCAGACTCCATTAAAGCTCTGTCACAATCTGAGTCGATCGAATCACCACTGCTAACGATCGAAGTCCAACCAGAAATAATCTAATCAAGGATCAGCATGAGTGAAGCTTCCTCTAATCCCAATTCAAACTTGCAAAAACTCAATCAAGAATTGGAAGTTAGAGTCCAAGAGCGTCTTACTTTCCAAACAGAGTTGAGCCAAAGTGAAGCTAAAAATCTTGCCTTACTCTCGGCGCTGCCTGACCTGATACTGCTGCTCGATCGACATGGTATATATCTTGATTGTATTCCTGCCAAAGGCTTTCAACCCATAGTTCCAATCGAACAGATTATTGGCGCAAAAGTCTCAGATGTCTTGCCACCTGATGTTGCCGTTGCCGCTATGCAAGCGATCCAAGATAGTCTACGGCAGCAAGATATAGTGATGATCGAATACTCATTGCTTGAAAGCGATGGATGGCGAGATTTTGAAGCTCGGATTGCTCCCTACGGCAAGGATACGGTACTAGCGATCGTGCGTGATATTAGCGATCGAAAAAAAAACGGAAATGCGATCGGCCTCCAAGCCCAAATTATCAATCAGATTCATGATGCCGTAGTTTCGACCGACCGAAATGACAAGATCACAAGCTGGAATAAAGGCGCAGAGAAACTCTTGGGCTATACCACAGGAGAAGTTTTAGGTCGGCATATTGCGCTGATTTACAATGTCGATCGATCTGATTCCTTCACAAAAATTAAACAAGGTTCTTGGCAAACTGTTGGCTCTTATAGCGGTGAAGTAAAGCTCCAACACAAGTCAGGTCGAGAGTTTTATGCCAATCTATCCCTCTCTATGCTCAAAAATAGTCAAGGCGAAAATATTGGTACGATTAGTTGCTTGATGGATATCAGCGACCGTAAAATCGCCGAGAATGCCCTGCTTGAGAGTGAGAAGCGTTTCCGCCATATATTTGAGAATGCGCCGATTGGCATAAATTTAGTCGATATCGAGGGTAGATATATCCAAGCTAACCAGGCTATGTGCGATTTAGTCAAATACAGTGAGTCTGAGCTAAAAGAATTCACAGTTGAGGAAATTACTCACCCTGATGATATTGCCACAGAGCGGATTTTTCTGGAGCAGATTGCCAATCAAGAGATCAATAGTTACAGCATGGAAAAACGCTATCTCACTAAAGTTGGAGACGAAATTTGGGTTCAACTCACAGCCGCAATCGTGCGCGATCGCAACGGTAATATCCGCTACGGGTTTGGCATGGTCGAAGATATCAGCGATCGAAAAAAATCAGAAGAAGCCCTGCGTCTGAGTGAAGAGCGGTTTCGTAAAATTTTTGAAGAAGGCCCCCTCGGAATGGCAGTAATAGGGTTTAACCAGAGAGTGTTAAAAGTAAATGCCATGCTCTGTCAAATGTTGGGCTATACCGAAGCCGAAATGATGTCACAGCCATTTAGCTTCATCACCCATCCGATCGATCTCGAGATCGACTCGCAATTATCCAAACAGCTTTACTACGGCAGAATTTCCAACTATCAAATCGAAAAACGCTATATCACCAAAGATCGCGCCACAATCTGGGTTACAGTCACAGCTTCGGTAGTGCGAGATGACAGCGGCAAAACTCTGTACAGTCTGGCAATGATCCGCGACATTACGAGACGACGCGAAAGTCAGCAGCAACTAGAAGCCTCACTCCAAGAAAAAGAGATTTTGCTCAAAGAAATTCATCACCGCGTTAAAAATAATCTTCATGTGATTACGAATTTGTTAGATTTGCAATCACAATATGTTGAAGATGAACAAGTTCTCGATCTATTTGCAGATAGCCAAAACCGCATTCATTCAATGGCACTGATTCACGAGCAACTTTATCAATCACATACCCTCGGTCATATCGAATTTAGCGAATACGTTAAAAGTCTGGCAGATAACCTATTTATCTCCTACAGCAACAGGAATATTCAGCAAAAGCTTGATATAGATTCAGCAATGCTAAATTTTGAGACAGCGATGCCTTGTGGGCTAATTTTGAATGAATTAATCTCTAATTCACTTAAATATGCCTTTCCTGATGGTCGGGCAGGCGAAATTAAGATTCAGTTTTGTACGATCGGAACAGACAACGATCGCAAATCCAAGGATAATTTGTACAAGATGATCGTTAGTGATGATGGTGTCGGGATTCCAGAGCATGTTGATTGGCTTAGCACTAATTCTTTAGGACTGAGGCTAGTCCGTATTCTGACTCGGCAGCTAGAGGGGACGATTGAGATCGATCGAAGCAACGGCACACAATTTTGTGTTACTTTCGCCGAACTAAGTTACAAAGAGAGACTAAATCCTAATGAGCACAGCCAAGATTCTAATTGTTGAGGATGAAGCGATCGCGGCAGAAAACATCGCGAGCAGACTCCAGCAACAGGGCTACATTGTGACTGGGATTGTCGATACGGGCTTAGCCGCAATCCAAGCTGCTAAACTTAAGCATCCAGATTTAGTGTTAATGGATATCATGCTTAAGGGGGATATGGATGGCATCGCCGCAGCTAGAGAAATTTATAACCTCCATCAAATTCCTGTAGTCTACATGACGGCTTTTGCTGATGAAAAAACAATTCAACGAGTTAAAGAAACTGAGCCATTTGGGTATTTGGTTAAACCTTTTAAGCCTCAAGAATTAAAAGCGACAGTAGAGGTCGCACTCCGCAAGCATCAACTCGAAGCGGATATGCGCTCATCTCTAGAGCAGGTCGAGCAGATGCGGCAAAAAGCCGAGATTATTAGTGCGCTTAAATCTGATTTCGTTTCTATGGTTTCGCATGAGTTTCGCAATCCTTTAGCAACCATCTATCTATCGACAGACTTGCTTGAAAGTCAAGGACAGCAGTGGTCTGAGGAGAAACGCGCTAAACGATTTGAGCGGATCAAACAAGCCGTTCAACGCATGACAGATTTGCTTGATGATGTTTTGTCTGTGGGCAAAGCCGAAGCGGGTAAACTTCAGTTAGAGCCAACTCTGTTTGATTTAGAGGCTTTTTGTCACGATCGGGTGGATGAAATCAGATCGATCTCTGGGATCAACCACACCGTAACTTTTATCAGCTATTGCCTGAGCCATGAAGTTCGCCATACTTACATGGATACAAAAGTGCTGCGCTATATTTTGAGCAATCTTCTATCCAACGCCGTTAAATATTCCCCCAATGGTGGAATCGTCCATTTACGCATGATGTATCCCCAAGAAGCAGAAGCCCAAGAAACTCAAGTATCTCTTCCTACCAAACCCATTCCCAAACCAGATTTAACCGCAGATGTAATGATCGGGGCAGAAGACACTAAGCATCTAGTCACGAGCAAAATTGTCTTCCAGATTCGCGATCAGGGGATTGGCATTCCACCTGAAGATTACGAACATCTATTCGAGCCTTTCTACCGCGCTCGAAATGTCGGCAAGATTGCTGGCAGTGGGCTAGGGCTGACAATTGTGAAAAAATATGTTGAGCTTATGGGCGGTTCTATAAGTGTTCAAAGTGAATTAGAAGTAGGTACAACTTTTACGATCACCATACCGCTAGTTACCCGCAAGCAGCTTACAGTTTTGTGATTGGCTTGTGATTATCTTCGATCGAGCATCCGCGACAATTTTGCTTTAATCTTCTGTCTTTCGTGAACTTCTAGCACGCCCAGCCAAATCGCAGGAACTACCACACCCGCACAAGCGATCGATACTGCTATCAGCACAAACACAGGCGATCCATTTACAACATTTACGGCAGTTTTAGCCAAGATCGCACCAGTCAGACTCAACCCAAATACAGTCGCCCATAACAGAATGACTCTGACAAAATATAGCTTGAAACTTATTTTTAGTCTTACCAATGGTCGATAGACAGCATACCAATTATTCGTGAGGATCTGGGCAAGCATCGTCCCCAATGCCACACCCAGTAGCCCAAATGGTTTGATTAAGATCAAAGTAAACACGACATTTAAAATGCCTGCCGAGATCGCCCAAGGCGCATATTTCTCATCTTCGGTCGCCCGACTACTAGTTGCTAAGACGTTATGCTGGGCTTCGAGCGTCAACATCACACAAAACACCACCAAAATCGGATAGGCGACCAGATTTCCCTCCCCCAGCCAGAGATTGAGAAATTCACGTCCAGCCACCAAAATGAACGCAACACCCGATGCCATGATCGATAAAGTCAAGCGCGCATTGCGAATCACAATTTTTTGAATCCCGCTTAAATCCCCTGCTTGCCACATCTGACTAATAAAAGTACTCGATGAATAAGCTAAAGGATTTACGATCATGTAAATATTCGACACAAGTTGGTAAGCCCCCCGATAGGCGGGAAGATCGGAGACATTTCGGAGCAGAGCAATAAAGTAGTCGTCTGTCCGCAGCACCAAAAAAGCACCCAAACTAGTCAGCCAGGCATATAGAGATGGTCTGATCATCGCTCTAGCATAATCAGAATTCCAACGACCATTAATTTGCAGCAATTCAGGATTGCGCCACCGAATAAAACCTAAAAGCAAGAAACGTTGGAAGAGCGCACTACCGACTGAAATTGCCGATAATACTAATATGCCTCCATCCATTAATACCGCCACAATAGTTATGACCGTAGTCAGAAAAGCTAGGATCATATTGAGAATGCCATCCCATCCCACATAACCAACTCCAGCCAGCAGCGAATCTAGATAGGAAACCCAGACGTTGATCGAGTAGCCGACACACATTAATGTCCACGACCAGAAAACTGTTTGAAATGAGACTTCTTTTAGATCTAACTTGCCAATCAATGCATAGCCCGACAACCATGCAATAAAGAAAGTTATTACTGCCAGCAATTGCAAAATAGTCCGTCCTGTCACAATCAGATCGCCAATGTGCTGTTTACTGTCGGCACTCATCTCAATGTTTGGATCGGAGCCACTTTTACCTTTAGCTAGAGCTATATGCCTCATCAGTGTAGGGGTGATCCCCATATCTAGCAAACTAAGGAAAGCCTGACTATTTCCAAGCAAAAACAACAATCCCAGTTCTTCTTTCCCCATGTAGCGATAAAGAACTGGAATTAATCCGATATTAATCAGAATTGTGACTAGACGACTTAGCCAGGAAACACTTACGGCAAGAGCAATGCGCTTAGAGGCTGACATTATGGAAATTAGTTTCTACTTCTTTTTGCCCAATTAAAATCATGTGGTCAAATTTATCAGATATAAGTTTGCAGCAAAATGTCCTACTCAGTGTATCAGGACTGATGAACTACCCCAACCTGCTACGCGAGGATGGGGTTTCTAAATTCCCATCGAGCAAGGAGTGTTTTTTACGTTTCGCCAAGCCAAGTTGCGCCATCCCGCCACAATGCGTAGGGGATGGAGTAGAGCTTGGCTCTCCACGTTTGACGATGCTCGTTCCGAACACCGTAGAATCATATA
>JARCMB010000159.1 GCA_030248825.1 Pseudanabaenaceae cyanobacterium MP8IB2.15
TAACCGCCTTTGATCGCCGTAGGCAAAGTTTTTGGCTAATCGATCGTGTTTGTCTGCTAAGCCAACTAGGTCTAATAATTCCAGTGATAAATTCTTGGTTAGTTTCTCTTCGATCGAAGCGGGAGATAGACCCAAGATCCCTTTGAACATACCCGACTTGGTATGAATGTGGTGCGCGATCGAAACATTTTCTAGAGCAGTGAGATTCCCAAATAACCGAATATTTTGAAATGTGCGGGCGATCCCACAGGCGGCGATGCGATGGGGGCGCAATTTGGTGATGTCTTGTCCTTTGTAAATCAATTTACCGATCGAAGGTGTAATCAAGCCTGTGATCAAGTTAAACAAAGTGGTTTTTCCTGCTCCATTCGGCCCAATCAGCCCAAAGATTTCGTTTTTTTGGACTGTGAATGATACTTTGTCAACTGCCACCAAACCACCAAAACGGCGCGACATCGATCGCACTTCTAATGTTGTGTCCGACGTTAGATCTCGATCTGGATTATTCATGGTCGATCGGATGGTCGATTAATTTTTTATAGGTTGAAGAATTTAATACTTCACAATCATTTCGATCGATCGGCCAGCGAATCGTATCGACCTTAATTGTGTACATAAATTCTTCTGATTTAAACTCTATGTTTAGTTCTGGAATTAACTGTTCTGCACACAGAGATGTCCTAATTTCTTCTGGTTCAATCGCAAATCTAAAGCAGATCGGAAATGGAAAATTATTCTGAAAGCGAAAATCCTTATAGCCATAAACCACCGTTGCATCTGCACCTAATGGTGCGAACCGAGTTGCTTCTGTATAGATGTCTTGAGAGTGGGGATGTCTTTCGAGAATTGTTAGCCCCGCCTTGAGTGCTAGTAAATACAATAACCCTGACAATTGACATAAGCCGCCACCGACTTCGGCTTTAACTCGATCTCCTGAAATTACTCGCCCTGCTTGATAGCCATTTACCGAGTTAGGATTGCCAACTAAATGCCAGAATGAAAATATTTTACCTGGCAAGATCAAGACGTTTTGGATGCGTTGAATTGCTAGATTGAGATTATGTTTTTTATTCTCAGAATGACTAGTAGCAAAAATTGGTTGAGATATCTTAATCTGTGTCTGAAATAAGTTTTTTTGTCGATCGATTACTAATTCAAAATTTGTGAATTTACTTAATTCTCCTGTGAAGAAATCGGCTAGATATCGCTGGGCAATTTTTAAGCTAACTTTGAAACTAGGGGGAATTAAATGTTTCATAGCTCACAAATTAGCGGATGCCATAGAAGCAGATTGGCTATGGGTGATTTTGTCGATCGAATCTTCTAATACCTTGGGTAAAACCCGTAAAATCTTACCTTTACTCATATCAACTGCAACTAAGCTCACAGTTGCCGTGACACAGAGCCGATCGGTTGTTCTAATTTCGTATTCCCAGTTGAGGCGGAGTTTTTCGGGCTTGGCAATCCGAGTCATCACCGCGACATTCTCACCCATCGCGATCGAATGATGATAGCGTAAAGAAAGCGCGACCACTGGTAAATTAAATCCTGCGGCAACGAGTTCCTCAAAGCCCACACCTGAGGAGCGCAAACATTCCACACGGGCGGCTTCCATCCAATTGAGATATGTACCATGCCAGACAATGCCAGCGTAGTCAGTATGCTGAGGCTGGACTCGCACCGCATAATTAAACCAACCAGATTCCCAATGTGACTCTGGCAGCATCTATAACAGCCCCTCAAGCCGACGACGCATGATTTCGATCTCAGATTCTGCCTCCTTATTGCTCCCATCAGGTTGCCAATCTGTCTGCTCAACATTTTTCTCAGGTGGAATTGCTAGCTCTCCTTCAGGCACAACACCGAGGTCATAGCCAGCATCGAGGCAAAATTCTTTGAGTTCGTCTTCGTCAATTTTTTCGACTACTGGAAATGGAAAATCCTGAGCTTCAAGCAGTAGGGCATAACGAGTGGCATCGTCCTCTGACTCAAAACTAAGTACAGTATTTATCCCTTCAATATACTGAGCATAAATACCCTGATTATCGGCATCTGTACTGAACAGCAACACCCACAGTTGCATACGCGCACCTTCAATGTCGGACTTTAACATTCTATAGGTAAAGGTTTCTTTATCGCGATTGGCGGCTAGTGGTTAGCTTCGATTGCCGATAATTCTGCTGCACTCAGAGGCTGGATGTTAAATTCTGTGTCAAAACACTTGGCGGCTGCGGTGGTGAGAACTTGAATTAGTTGCGCGGTTAAACCTAAAATGTTTCGATCGATCAGTAATTCGCTCAAACCGACGATCGCCACGTCATGCCCAAAAAGTTGCCGTAAAAGTTCATAATCGGGCTGGATCGAGATCGAGCCATGTTGTAAAACCGATTCTTTTCGGTAAACCTGAGCACTCCCGATCAGTTTGCGTCGATCGGCAACGATCAGATCGGCATCAGTCGAGATCGAGAAGCAACTGGGATTATGGATATAGCCTCTTCCCGCCTCACCATAATTTAGATCTATGCCCAGTGCTGCTAAACCTTGAATCAAAAATTCACAGATTTTTCGGTAGGTTTGAGCGCGAGTCCCTAGGTTGGCGCGTGTGACTAAACTATAAGTCAAATCTCCCTGATGCAACACCGCCCGCCCACCACTCGGTCGCCTCACGATATCCAGCCCACTTGTTTTGGCGATCTCTGCCCAATGCTCAGGCTGGTGACGTTGATGATATCCCAACGAAATCGCCGCAGGTGACCAGTTGTAAAACCTCAATACTGATGGTAGATCGGGATTTTGGCTGTGCTGTTCCAGTAGCCATCGATCGATCTCCATCTGGGTTGCGCCAGAAGCTGTGAAATAAGGAATCGATCGATAATTAGGATGATTAATACTCAAATTTTCGACGATCTATGACGACTTAAGAGGAAGTCGGCGGACGGCTAACATCGTGATGTCATCAAACTGGTCAGCAGTAGAAATATGTTCGACTAAGCTCTGGTCTACTAAGTCGAGGATTGCCGTTGCAGATGCAGGGGGATTTGCCATCAGCGCGATTAATTTTTTTTCGGTATAAAAA
>JARCMB010000160.1 GCA_030248825.1 Pseudanabaenaceae cyanobacterium MP8IB2.15
CTAGATGATCGATGCCAATCTGCTGCTTTTCCACCCATCGATCGACTGCTTGTTTAGCTAAAAACATGAGTGTGAGCAGCGTTGCGATCAATTGGAGCAGACTCGCTGAAGCCAACCAATGATTTTCAGTACTCCCCCAAATCGCTATCATGATCGCAGTCACAAGCACGGTTAGAGTGCCCGTGCCGACAGCCGCAATTAAACGACGATGGGGATTGTGGATAAATTGTTGCACTCGCAGAAATAGCCCATCCCAGTTCCAGCCCTGTGCGGCATAGGCAATCAACATCGAGATCGCCCCAATGCTTGTCACCACGACTAACTGCCAGTTCCAACACAGCATCACAACAACAGCCGCACAAACAGCTATCCAGACTGGGATGCCCTGACTGCGACGAATCGATCCCAACTTAAACGATCGACCAATCGATCGACGAGGTGGTTCTACAGATGAAGTATGCAGGTTTTGCTGCCAACCTTGATCCAAGTTTGTGGCTCCTGAGGACTAAGTAACGAGACGAAATTTCTACTTATAAATATTCTAGACAGTTTACAGGTATTTTTGAAGCACAGACTTTAAACTTTTGAGTAGTTTGGGCTTTTACGTTGGTGCGACTTCAAGTAGCTTGAGATAGACTTGATTGAATTAACTTAGTCTTGGAATCGATCGCGAGATTATGAGATTGTGGCGAAAAGTTATAGTGGGGATTTTGATTGGCGTGGTGCTCGCGCTCTCGATCTCGTGGTTAATGTTGGATCGAATTGTCCAGACTAGCATCGAGTACGGAGCCAGCTCGGCTTTGGGTGTGGAAGCACATATCGATCGACTGAAACTGGATCTATTTGATGGTCATCTCCAAATTGACGGCATGACGATCGATAATCCCAAAGGATTTAATTCGCCATTCTTGGTTAAGGCTAATCAATTTGACCTGAAGATAAAACCTTCGAGCTTGATGTCAAGTACAATCGAACTCCAGAAGTTTGAACTAAAAAATATCGAAATTAATCTAGAGCAAAACTTTATTAATAACAACGTTGTCTCGATTAAAAATAATCTCGCTCAGACTGAAGTCGATCGAAAAGATCGTGGCGATCGAGGTGAGAAGAAACTCAAAGCTGACCATGTATCGATCGGGAGCATCTCAGCAAATGTCTATTTCGCTCCTTTGGGTGGAGTGGTGAAACCGCAAGTTTTTCAGCTCTCTGGGATTGAGCTAAATGGCATCACCGATCGGAATTCTGGGGGCATCGTTATGGGTGAATTAGTCAGTAAAATCACCTCAGCCATATTTGCCGTCGCCGTCAAGCAACTTGCCCCCGTCTCACCATAAACATCATAATTCTAGAAAATATGTATAAGTTTTTCATGGTTTTAGCTTCGATCGGAGGAATTGCTCAACTGATAGTTGGGGGTGATTCGATCGCTCAAACTCCACCAAAGCTAGACAGCGACTGCGCTATGGTTAACTCTTCAGGAAAGGTGATCGACCTATCTGCGCTCTGTGGTGCTACGCCTGCAACGCCAACTCAATCCAAACCTGTAAGACCTCAGTCATCGATTGAGCCAGTTACTCCTGGGCTGGTTCGAGCCAAAATTAAATATCGTCGAGGTGGAACACCTGTAATTGATGTTGCTTTTAGCAGTAGCCGTGGGATGCAACTAATGGAAATGCTGGTAGATACTGGAGCTAGTGGGACTGCGATTACCGAAGCAATGGCTAAATCATTGGGGGTAGTGCCATTGGCTAAAGTCACTGTATCAACCGCAACTCGTGATGATGAAGAAATTCACGTCGGGCTGATCAGCCTGATTGAGGTCAATGGGATTCGGAAGAGAAATCTGCCCGTGGGGATTCTGCCAATTAAGGGACTTGGGCTATTAGGGCAAGATTTTTATGGGAAGTTTGATATCACTGTGAAAAAAGATGTGATCGAATTTCGCTTACCCCAGTAATCAAGAATCAAGCATCTTCATGGAGTTTGCAAGTTTTCAGTCGATCGCAAATTGGCTCAACTGTAAAAATCCCAGACACAAAAGGAAGATGTCCCGCAGGAGCGAGTGAGCTAAAGCTAAGCTCATCGTGACGTTTCCAATAATTATCCACAAATAAATTATTCACTCGCCAACCGATTCGATCGCCCAGCAAACTCCAAGCTTCTCCTTTATCCCACCGACTCTGCTGACATTTCTCCCAAATCCGTTGTTGGACACTGAAGCCAAAATGTCGATTGCTATGTTTCAGCCAAAGGCGGTCAAGGGTATAGAGATCTTCGCAAGGAAATGTCAATAAATCCTTATGATTGAGCCGTTTATTTGGGGCCAAATTACACCAGCGCAACATGATTGCAGTCGTCTCCATGTCAGCCTCTTGCCATTTTTTGACCGAAAGCAAATTTCGCAGTCTTTTATACTTGGTGCTACCCTCCAAAAAAAGCTCTAATGCCAGTTTCACTCTCGGTTCACGATTTCCCCTAAGCTCCTCATATGCCAACCACTGAATTTGTTCTAACTCATCTCTAAGCGCCCGAATCACCAAATCCAGTCCTCTCTCTCCGTAGCCAAGAGCTTGCGATAATGCCATGCTCTTCTGCTCGAAAGTGCTGTTTACACCTCTGCCAAAAAGTCGCTTGATTCGATCGAAGCCTCCCAACACCATTCCATTTGAAGGCGGAGCTAGATTACCGCCAATCACTGCATCATAGTTTTTCGGTTGTGGCTCAGTGTTCATAATAGAGAATGGTTGAGGCTGAGTGATGTGAATGTTAAGATTTCAGTTGAATAGCTCAGATATCTTAACTAGGGGTAAATATATGAGTCAGCGACTAAAGCGATGGGAGTCTCCTCGCAGCGAAGGGAGAAATAAAAAAGGTAGAGGTGGTGCGGCGCGGCATCGCCAGCTTAAAAAGCAGATTCAGGTGCTGCGGCAAAAGCTCAAGAATGCTGATACTTCTTGAGCTTTTGTGAGAATTCGATCAGGAATCGATCGATCCTGATTCGTCGATCGAAGTACTTGTAGAAATTTGGCTACTAGAAATCGGGGCGACAGTGGAAACCATAGCCGCAACCAGTTGACTCTCATGCACTGCAAAGGGTAAGTTGTGCAAGTCAGAATCTGGTTTGCAAGCGATCGATGCCGCAAGTTCCAATTCTCTCAAGGTTACATCCGCTAAACCCAGATCGGCAAGAGTTTTGGGCAAGCCAATTTCGCGATAAAACCTGAGTAGCTGTTGGCGGGCTGAGGCGGCGAGTTGATTGCCCTGAAATTCCTCTAAGCGTAACTGAACCAAAATCCCATACGCGACTTTTTCGCCATGCAAAGTGCCATGAGATCGCTCTAAGTGGGTCAATCCATTATGGACAGCATGGGCAGCAACAGTCCGACATTGCGCGCCGCCAATTCCACCGATCACACCTGCCAAGCAGACCGTAGCATCAACGACTTCGCGCCAAACTGCACCGCCTGAATTGTGAATCGCTGCCTCAGATTTTTGCAGCAAAATGTCACGGAGGATACGGGCTTCCTGCACGGCGGCGATTACCAAAGTTCGATCGCTCCCACCACTACTAACCGACGCTTCGTACCACTTGGCGATCGCATCCCCAATCCCCGCTACCAGAGTACGTTGTGGCGCAGTCAAAATTACGTCGTAGTCCACAATCATCAAATCAGGGCAATGATCTAGGGCAACATCATAGTCAAATGCACCAGCA
>JARCMB010000161.1 GCA_030248825.1 Pseudanabaenaceae cyanobacterium MP8IB2.15
AAGTTACCGCAACGAGTGATGCAGACAGGCAACTGATAGCTAGTGAAATAAGCCCGACAGATCAAATCCGCACAACTTTTGGAAACATCATAAGGATGCTCGCCCTGTAGTGGCGTGGTTTCGTCGTAGGGCAAAATCTCGCAATCGCCATAAGCTTTGTCACTAGAGGCAACGACAATCCGAGATACTCTACCGACGCGGCGGCAAGCCTCTAAAATATTCCAAGTGCCTTTAATATTTGCCTCAAAAGTACCCAACGGATCGCGGTTCGCCACGCCGACAATTGTCTGAGCTGCTAGGTGAAATACTGTATCGACTTCGTATTCCGCGATCGATCTTTCCAGTATCGCTAAGTCCTCGACACTGCCACGAACGACATTGATTTTTTCATGCGATCGATCGGTATACAAACGCGATCGAGGCACTAAATCTCTTACTAATCCTGTCACCATTGCGCCGCGCTGCACCAGTTCGGCAGTCAGCCAGCTACCAAGTAGTCCCGTACAACCTGTAATCAACACCGATCGATCGCGCCAAAAATCACTCATTTCCACACCATCCAAGGAGCTTGCCCCGAACTCCATAACTCTTCGAGCAGATTCTTTTCGCGTAAGGTATCCATTGCCTGCCAAAAACCATGATGACTAAAAGCAGCTAACTGATTTTTATCTGCGATTAAAGGTAAAGTCTGACTCTCCCATACTGTGTCATCATCCTCGATTAAGTCCAAGCTCTCTGGCTCTAGCACAAAAAATCCACCGTTAATCCAGCCGCCCTCACCGAGCGGCTTTTCTTGGAAATTTAGCACGCGCCCTTCTTGTAAATTCAATGCCCCATAGCGACCTGGTGGTAAGACGGCTGTGACCGTAGCGATCGACTTTTGCTGATGATGAAAAGCTACCAGTTCGGTCAAATTCACATCACTCAGTCCATCCCCATATGTAAAGCAGAAAGTTTGATCGCCGATATAGTCTTTGACCCGCTTTAATCTGCCGCCTGTCATCGTGTGATCGCCTGTATCTACCAACGTGACTCGCCAAGGTTCAGCATACTGCTGGTGGACTTCCATGCGGTTTAATTTCATATCAAACGTGACATCAGACATATGTAAGAAGTAGTTGGCAAAGTACTCCTTAATCACGTAACCCTTATAGCCGCAGCAAATGATGAAGTCATGAATGCCATGTGTGGAATAAATCTTCATGATGTGCCACAGGATCGGCTTGCCCCCAATTTCGATCATGGGCTTGGGCTTAAGGTGAGTTTCCTCGGCGATGCGTGTACCAAGACCGCCTGCTAAAATGACCGCTTTCATCAGCAAATTACTATGACGATTCGCCTAGTATATATGACAACCTGATTTAATCACTGAAACATCATGTCTGGTGGTTTGCGGTGCAATTGATTGTTACGGCAATCGAAAAATTATGAGATATTCATGACTATGATGTGACCATACCCCGTAAGGTATTGAGCGATTCGTCAACGTGAGCTTTGGAGTCCAACATCGAATCAAAGATATGTCTGACAAGGCCTTCTCGATCGATCACGTATGTCACACGTCCAGGCATAATCCATAGCGTGTTGGGAACACCGTATTTTTGGCGAAGTTCGTTGTTTCGATCGGTCAGCAAGATAAAAGGTAGTTGATGTTTGGCGGCAAATTGTTGATGAGATGTCTGTGAGTCGCTACTGACCCCGATCACTTCTGCACCTGCTTCTTTAAAAACTTCGTATCGATCGCGAAAGGCGCAGGATTCAGCCGTACAGCCTGGCGTATCGTCTTTGGGATAGAAGTACAGCACCACAGATTGCTTGCCATGGAAGCTTTTCAACGTTACAGTATCGCCTGCTTGTGAAATTAAGGAAAAATCTGGGGCTCGATCGCCAACTTTTACTGACATTTTAATATTTTCCTAAAACAAAATGTTAACTTTTGTTATGTTAACTCACAGACGTATATCTCAATCGATCGACCATGATAGTCCATACCTTCCCACCACTGCTCCTAGGCAAGCTCGTTAAACGTTACAAGCGGTTTTTTGCCGATATCGAACTCGAAAGTGGGGAAATCATCACGGCTCACTGTGCGAATACGGGCCCAATGACCAGCGTTTCTGAGCTTGGTAGTGCCGTTTATGTCTCGCAAAATTCCGACCCCAAACGTAAACTGAAATACAGTTGGGAAATGATTCAGGTCGATCGAACTTGGGTTGGGATCAATACGAGCTTACCAAATCGCGTGATTGGCTATATGCTCAAACATCATTTATTGCCTGAGCTTGAGCCGTATCAAACTTTTCAGCCAGAGGTCGCCTACGGAGTTGAAAAAAGTCGGATCGATTTTGTTTTGCAGAATGATGATTTTAAAACTTTTGTCGAAATCAAAAATACGACTTGGCATCGAGGTAACTTAGCTCTTTTCCCCGACACTGTAACGACCAGAGGGCAAAAGCACATCCGCGAGTTAATCTCGATTCTCTCTAGCAACACTAACAGCGTGCTGATCTATTTCATCAATCGGAGTGACTGTGACAAGTTTGCGCCTGGAGATGATGCCGATCCTGAATATGGCAGACTGTTGAGAAGATCGATCGAGGCGGGAGTCAAAATCTTGCCCTGTCGTTTTCACGTCACCCCTGAGCAGATCGATTACTTAGGGTTAGCCGAGCTAGAAATTTAGGTTTTTAATGCTACTTCAAACCCCTAAAGTTGGGAGGAAACAGTTCACAGTCAAAGTAAAAGCTGTGAAATAATTAGAAAATATATGGATAAATATTTTGATAGTAGATGGGGAGAGCTTTATGAAAAACAGAGTAATCATTCATCCAGATATTTGCAATGGGCGACCAATTATCGCTAATACTCGGATTACAGTGCAAACAGTAATGGAGTTTTTGGGCGCAGGTGATTCGATCGAAGAGGTACTTGAAGAATATCCATCTCTGACAAGGGAAGATATTTATGCCTGTATGCAGTTTGCCGCGAGACTGATGGCGAATCACTATGAAGTGAAAAAAGTCGCATGAATGGCTTTTTGTTTGATGAAAATTTACCAATCAAAATTCTGTTTACTCCGTCTTTACCGATCGTTCATGTTTCAGTTTTAGGGGATAGTCCCAGTGATACTCAAATTTGGCAGTATGCAAAGGCAAATGGTTTGGTGATTGTTACCAAAGATGTAGACTTTTCAGATCGGCTAATGCTTGATTTAGAGCCTCCTAAAGTCGTTCATTTACGCATTGGCAATATGAGAAAGCGTGAGTTTCATTCATTTCTAGCTAAGGTCTGGGAACAGGTTGAGGATTTCGTGATCGATCGTAAACTTGTCAATGTGTATTTGGATCGGATTGAGTTTTTTAAGTAAAGTATCGATCGAAGCGGGAGTCAAAATCTTACCCTGCCGTTTTCACGTCACCCCAGAGCAGATCGAGTACTTAGGGCTAGCCGAGCTAGAAATGTATCGATATAATCAGGGGACTAATGTCTAATTATCAGCGTTTAAAATAACAATTTTTTACTAGAGAGATGAAAAATCTAACTGCAATTATTGAACAAGCTGAAGAAGGTGGCTACTTTTCCTACTGCCCAGAAGTGCTTGGGGCAAATGGACAAGGAGAAACTATTGACGAGTGCTACGAGGACTTACGACTTGCTATACAGCTTATCTTTGAAGAATTAAGAGAACGAGCAATCGC
>JARCMB010000162.1 GCA_030248825.1 Pseudanabaenaceae cyanobacterium MP8IB2.15
ATTATTATATCGAGCAAACCTGTTTTTGGGATGTGCTTCTTGAAGCCCTAAAACAGTACATCCAAAGCCATGATAGTCCTAAAAGCGAAAATCCCGACCTTCTTAACCCCGCCCTGCTTCGCGAGGACGGGGAATGCATCACGGAATCTGTTCATCGGAGAAGGTGCAAGTAATAAATCAAATCACCAAATGATTAACATTATAGATATCTTACCTAAATTACTGAGCAAAGCCCAAGAAAAATTTCTTGTAACGCTGATATCAACAATCATGGTGGTGTGTGGAAAAGTAAACTTCACAAAAGTATTTTGATCTATTTATCCCATCCAACGGAACTAGCTCCCAGAAGACATTAAGACATATGTTCCCAACTGTCCCATAGAGTATATCGTTTGTAAACTGTCCGAAGTATTGATAGAAGCTATGGCAGAGTTTGAGGATCGGAACTAGCGGTGGAACTAGAAGGTAATACAGGTTGGCTGGGAGGAATGAGTTTAATTGCTTTTTCGTCAGAACCGATCAAACCTTCGCGCCGCAATAATGCTTTCTGAGAATTGCCTGAACCAAATATTTGAGGCAGTCTAGCTCTTAGGACATTTACTCTTTGCTCGACTAGTTGCACTTCTGTGTTTATTTCCTCTAGTCGCTCACGTTCAGCATTCTGATAAGGTAATAACTTAGTCAGAGCAGTCAGAGCAGTTACTGACAAGAAAAGATTCACCCCAACCACGAATATCGCTTCTACGCCTCTCGATCGAAAAAGCTTGGCATTTTTGCGGTTAGTTGATTTGGTAGCGGTTTGAGGGAAGCTAACAACTTGATTTGTTCGATCCTTAACTTGCGAGTATTTTTCTACATACCTGTAGTCAGTCGAATGATCTACGCGATTACTTGGATGATTATTTGTGCGGGTATGTGCGAGTCGATCGATACGATTCTCAACACGACTCGATCGACTGGGCTTTGGTGGGGTGTCAGGGGCAAAATTACGTCTGGCAAACATTAATCAACCTTTGATTGAGGGATCGGAACCACAGTAAGTAATTGGTAAGATACCACTTAAGCAGCTAATTAAGGTGACAAATACGACACACTATTACATCAAGCTCAAACATTAAACGCTCAATCAACGCATAAACTTACATGTAAATCTAAACATTAATTAAGCGTACTAATCTAAATTTGATTAGGTCTTGTAAAGGGTGGTACTGAGCAAAATCGCCAGAACCATTGGAAACAGGGCTACAACTAGAGCAGTGTAAACTTGAGTTTCGGAAATACCCATTGAATAACTCCTTAAAAATTGGATGAGTGTATGGCTGTTTTAAACAATACATCTTATCCAACCGAAATGGCTAGCTTCAGTTGTAACTATGTGTTAAGCACATTATGCGTGTTGTTAAAAATGCCAGATTTACCACCACTTTTGTGGATCAACCGCAGATTAGAAATCACCATAGTTTTTTCCAGCCCCTTTGCCATGTCATAGAGGGTCAGAGCCGTCACACTAGCTGCGGTTAATGCTTCCATTTCCACACCTGTTTCTGCTGTGGTTTTTACCTCTGCCTGAATTTGGTAGCCAGGAATATTTTCGTCCATCATAATCCGCACATCGATCGACGTTAGGGGCAAAGGATGGCAGAGTGGAATCAAGCTAGCGGTTTGTTTGGCTGCCATGATCCCCGCTAGTCGCGCTGTCCCCAGAACATCACCTTTTGGGACATTACCTGCTTGGATCGCATCTAGCGTACTGGTTTTCATCGCAATTTCACAAACCGCGATCGCCCGTCTGAGCGTTTGAGGTTTATCAGAGACATCGACCATCCGAGCATCACCCTCGGCATCAAGATGGGTCAGAGATTGAACAGAATCCATAAAGTAGGGATTAGAAGTAAGAGATTCTATCTTCGCATTGCATGAGAGTGATCGAGTTAGATGTGTAAAAATTAAAAGCAAGTAAGACTCGATCCTGCCAAGCACCTCATATCTTTAGCTCTGATGAACCCTACTAAGCCATTACGCAAACTTTCGCCATTCGATCGATTTTGGCAAAGAATTGAGTCGCAGCCAATACCAGCAGTCGAGGAGTCGATCCCTTTGCGTGTGCTGGCGCAAATTTTGGTGTTTATCGGGATTGCGGCAACAGATGTGGCGGCAAGTACAGGTAACAGTGTTTGGGCGGTTCCACTCAGTGCAATTGGTTCGGTGTGGGCATATCGGGTGCGGCACAAACGTAACATTGGCGCGAAGTTTTTGATTGCGATCTTGATGATTGCGGGTTTGATTATATTTTTGGGCGATATTGCGCGTCAATCTGATGATACGAAGCTGTTGCTGGCAAAATTGCTGATTCAGTTACAGGTGTTACATAGCTTCGATCTGCCACGCCGTAAAGATCTGGGCTATTCGACTGTGATCGGGCTGATTTTGATTGGGGTGGCAGGGACGCTAAGCCAGACGATGATTTTTGGGGTGTGGTTGTTGTTGTTTCTGATCGTGGTTGTGCCTGTATTGGTGTTGGATTTGCGCTCGCGTCTGGGATTGGTAAGTCGGAGCTTAAAGCTTACCCAGATTGGGATTGCCCCATTACCGATGGCAGGGCTACTGGCGGTGGTGCTAGTGCTGGGATTGGCGATTTTTGCGCTATTGCCCCGACTCCCTGGCTATCAACTGCGGAATTATCCTGTCAGCGTGAACGTGAATGTGCAAAGGCAAGTTCCTCCAGGCGGCATCGTCGTGCGTGGTAACTCGTCGCAACAACGGCAGGATGGCGCAGGTGGGACTGGTGGCGGCAATAATTCTGGTGAGGGTAGCCAAACAGGAGAGCAAACTGGTCTCCCTCCCCTGTTTGCCGAAGAGATCGATGAATCTAGATCGGTTCGGTTGAAGCCAGAGCTAGTAATGCGGGTTCGATCGCAAGCTGAGCTGTTTTGGCGGGTGATGTCTTATGACGAATACACTGGTAAGGGTTGGCGGATCTCGCGGCGCGATCGAAGTCAAATTCGCACGATCAAGCGTCAGCCATTTAATTACGAATTTAACTTGCCACCCAGCTTAGGTACTTTAGTCCGCCCAGACACGACGCAGGATGTCGTGCAAACTTACACAATTGTCTTGCCTGACTTCCCCAATTTATTGCCAGCCGCCAACGCGCCCTACCGCCTGTTTTTCCCCAGTGAGGAGATCGACATTGACAACGAGAGTAGCTTGCGATCGCCTGGGCCTTTGCCTGTAGATTTGACTTACACGGTAATTTCATCTGTGCCTTTGCGTGACCAGACTGCGCTGGAGCAGACCTCGCAGGAATATTCTGCCAGAGTTCGATCTCGTTACCTCAGTATTCCAGAGCAGATTGCTCCCCAAGTTCGATCGAAAACGCTAGATATTCTGAATAACGCCAAAAACGTGGTGGGGAATAAGCGACTAGAACTGGATAATCCTTACATTAAGGCTCTATACCTCGCCCAAGCTCTCAAACGCCCTCCGTTCCTAATGCAAGAGCTGAAGTTAGATTCTGGTCAAGATCTTGTCACCCAGTTTCTCGCTAAAGGTGGTGGATTAGAATCGCACTTTGTCACGACTCTGACATTGATGCTGCGGTCGATCGGGATTCCCGCCCGCTATACAGTTGGGTTTGCTCCAGGTAAGTTCAACCCATTCACGGGTTACTACGAGGTTCAAAATATCGATGCCCAGTCGATCGTTGAGGTCTATTTCCCGCGCTATGGCTGGATTGCATTCGATCCTGTGCCTGGTCATGCCCTATTTCCCCCTTCGATCGAAGTCGCTCAAACTTTTAGTGCCTTAAGAAGTTTCTGGAATTGGGTAGCAGGCTTTTTACCTTCACCAATTACAGGATTTTTGTCGATCGTATTTACTTCGATCGGTAAGTTTCTCAGCGAAATCACTACAGGACTTATCACCTGGTTATTTAGCCTCGGCTGGGCTGGAATTATTGTCGGGATTTTTATCGTATTTTTGATTGGCTTAGGTCTATGGGGTTTATGGCAATTGTTTGGTTGGTGGCAACGATATAATCGAATGCGGCGGCTCGATCCGAGAGAACGAATCTATCGCCAGATGTTGCAATGGCTAGCAGAGAGGGGAATACCCAAATCACCACATCAGAC
>JARCMB010000163.1 GCA_030248825.1 Pseudanabaenaceae cyanobacterium MP8IB2.15
GCATTGGAATATGCAAAGCGAGGCATTCGGGTGAATGGCGTTGCTCCCGGAGCCACCATTACTCCCATTAATGAAAGCTGGACAGATGATCCGAACAAGCAGGCGATCGTGGAGAGCCATATTCCTATGGGACGCGCTGGAACCTCTGAAGAAATGGCAGCAGCGGTGGCATTTCTAGCATCGGATGAAGCGGCTTATATAACTGGGCAGACGCTGTTCATTGATGGGGGATTAACCCTTTATGCCGATTTTCAAGAAACTTGGTCTGCATGAGGTAATCATGATCTCACCGCAGAAGAACGAAGATTGGAACAAGACCGCAACCGTCAAGCCTACTGGCGCAGATGGGAACCCTACGCGATCGCCAGTGGGGAACGGTACGCGAAGATTACAGCACCGATGGCAATGCATGGGCATACTTGCCGCACGACCATGCGCGATCGCCTCAACAATCATCTTCTCAATTTTGCAGGAGGCGATCGCGATTTCACCCAACAACAAATATTCGCGAGTGATTTTATATGTTTTAGATTGCGATCATCTCAACCCTCTGCATTTGATCTGTTATCTGTCACTTTTTGAATTGTAATTCAGAACCAATTTATCAAGACAGTTTATCTTAGGATTGGAGCCAACTTTGCAAAATATTAATTACCACTGGAGTAAAGGGTTCCATCTGATTCAGTTGGGGTTGGGATAGTTCATCGATTAACATCTTTAACAGGTCTTCATCCTCTAAGCCTTCATCGGGATCTATATCGTTTGTCCATAATAAAGCATTAGACAATTGCTTGCGTTTTTCTATCAGGGCACGGTTATTTTTTTCATGATCGCCCAAGTTTAAGACTTGAATTGTCACGGTTGCCCGATCGCTCAAACCTTCTACCCGACCACTAATTTTGAATCGAAGCTCTGTCTCACATTCTGTCATCAGGGGAGTTAGGGGTAGGTACTTAGATTTATGAGCATCGTCGCATTGTTCGGGTGTATTACAACTGGCGACAATATTTGAAAAATCTAGGGTGCGTCTAGGATTCTGGCTTTGAGCTTCTATATGCTCATTACGGCAAGCATCAATGTCTTGGATTCGTTGGCAGCAATAAGCGCAAAGATAGAATTGTTCCTTGAGTACATCGCCTCGAATAGTTGCACGAATGCTTTTACCCTCTTCTGTGCCGTCTAAGTCTTCGTACTTTTTATGAGGGTTTTTTTGTTTCCAGACTGTTAAATAGGGCGGTTCAGTTCCTTTAATAATTGTTCTCATGACGCAATTCTTGTTTACGAAGTAGTAGTTTAGCTTTAACCAATTCGAGATGATTGGCGGGTAATTCATTAGTTAATTCTGCAAGTAGTTGTTTAGCCTCAGCTAGCTTTGAATCTTGTATAGCATCCAGCAAATCGTTCAGTTCAGTATCAATTTTCTCATCACGGATGCTGGTATGCATGACATCTAGTAAGACAGTATTAACATCTTGTCCATACTGAGAGGGCAATTGGCGCGATTCACCATTGTTTAAGATGTAAACCAAAACATTTTTACAGTCACTGATTATCAGAGGTGAATGGGTCGTCAGCACAAACTGACAATTTGGGAAAGTTTCGATTAGGCGATCGCACAGACTGCGTTGCCAAGAGAGGTGTAGGTGCAAATCGACTTCATCAATCAAGACGATACCATCACCTTCTAAAGGATTCTCTAGGGCAGGGTTCAGCATGGCTAAACGGCGGGCAATATCACCAACAAGAGCCATGAGAGATTTTTCACCTTGTGACAGTTGAGCTACATTCAGGGTTTCACCGTTCTTGTCAATCGCCATGTAGAGTCGAGGTTTACGACGAACTCTAAGATTATTCATGTGGGGCATAAATCGGTGAATAGCAGTACGAACTGCGGTTAATTGCCGATCTTTGGCTGAGGCATTGTGTTCATTTAAGCGTTGCCATACGTCTTGATTGGTTTCAGCTAGTGATCTTAATTCCCTCAGAATATCTTCAGGAATTACTGATTCATTTTCGGTATCTTCACGTTCCCGGAACCATTCAAAAAAGCGGCGAAACTCAACACCCTGACTCAAGGAGTTATCGTAAGCATCCAATTGCAAAAAGGTGTGCTTAGTCCTAATTTTTAGTGGAATATCCAGTACGATGCGCTCGACAGGGTAAAACGCAATTAGAGGGAGACTAGTTTTGTCATCACGGGTAAGGGCATCACGATAACGATTGGCTAAGCCAGTGCAGTCGTTGAGGTTACTAGTGTATTGGGCTTTACGTCCTTTTTTACCTTTTGCTAGAGTCCACTTGAAATGATGATCGATTTCGCTTTGATTAGAATCATCTGATGCGCCAGAGGAATCGCAGATTTCTATTTCCATGCTGGCAGCATTAGCGTTGTTGAGTATGGCATCTTCGGGAATAGGGTTACCACTACCTTTTTCTGTGAGTAAACGAGCAGTAAACCAACTAAGAGAGGTTGCTAATGCTTTCAGCACAGAGGTTTTACCAGCCCCGTTATTACCAACAAAAACGGTGATATTGCTAGGGTTGCGCTCAGTGGGTGCTAAGGGGATTTCTAGGCTTTTAAATAGCCCAACATTGTTTAAGATGACTCGCTGGATTTCCATTGCGGTAAAAACTCAAACCTCTGAGGTTTCTAACATTTGCAACAGTGGCTCAAGAATTATCAGAGCGCACTTTACCTATTATGCTCCCAAAACGGTTGCAAGCAGCTAGTTTTTTCTCAATCTTCACATGAGCGGAGCCTCAGACACATGACGGTTGAATTGAGAGGCGGGGGATCAATCTCTAACTTAACGCTAAAATATCATAATTTGTCCGTTCTAATGATTTGTTATGCAAGATCGATTCTCAGCTTTTAACTTTTGCGATCGCCTCAACAATCACCTTCTCAAGTTTGTAAAGGGCGATCGCAAAACATATTGCGCTGAATCATTGCGATCGCTATCAAAGCTATTTGTCAGCAAGACTTTACTTTAACTTCAGTTGTAAATCGCTCCAACGAACATCGATCGGGTTAGGAAGAATAACGTTAGTCGTTTTAAAGCGATCGCTAGAACTATGCCCAATAGTCTACAGCCCTGTCGCGATCGCCGCTTCAATTCCGACAAGCAGCATCCTCAACCACCACACATTGAGAAGGCTTCAGCCCAAGTAAATCTGCGGCATAGAGAAACAAGACATAGAGGATCACTAATAAAATGCTTGGGTTTAGTCCTTGTCATGAGAATGAATAGAAACCTTGTCTCCTTTCATCTCAACAGGTTCCGTTCGGGTTTGAATCCAAGCAAACAGAGCGGCAGTGCCTACCAGAATCACTGTTACGCCTGCCACGAGTTGCACCATAATGCTGTAACGCATCAATCCTCCTTTTTATGCCAGATCAAGATTATGCCAGATCAAAGTGTTCCATATGGACGTTCGTAATGGGAACCTCTAGCTCAAACAGAGCAAGTTCTACCGCACGCATGATCACTGGCGCGGCGCAGACGAAGTAATGACGACTGCCTCGATGTCGGGGAATATGCCTTTCCAACACTGCTTTATCGACATAACCCGTTTCGCCTTCCCATCCATCATGAGCTTTCCGCAACACATACACAATATCTAAATCGAGCGCTTCTTTCAAAGCCTCCAACTCCTCCCGATAGGTTATATCCTCCCAGCAGGAAGCTGCGTAAATGAGGAGAAAGGGGCGCTCATCATTTCGTTCGGATGCTGTTAATAAAATACTAAAAATGGGTGTAATACCCACACCACCTGCAATCAGCATAAACCCAGCGCTGTCCCAGTAGCGTTCTGTCGTAAATACCCCGTAGGGACCATCCAGATAAGCTCTTGTTCCTGGTTGGACATCTTTGATTTGACTGGTAAAATCTCCGATCGCTTTGATACCAAACTCAAGCCGATCGGCGCGATCGCCACTGGATGACATTGAAAAGGGATGTTCCCGCATACTCAACGGGGTAATGTTCAAGGTCAACCAAGCAAACTGACCTGGCTGAAACTTAAAGCCCTCATGTCCCAATGGGCGTAGCGCCAGTGTCCCGCCAAAATCCCCAGCACCACCGTGCCCACGACATCGCGCACCGCCGGCGCGTTCGGACTGCGATACATCAGCGGCGCATTCCCGCACAACGCCTCAAACTGACCGCTCGCCTGAAGAAACTGCGCGAAAAATACCAGCGGCCCCAACGCACTGACCGGCGTGCGATCATCAAAAGTCGCGCGGTAACGTCCACCGGGCGTATCGATCACCAACTCAGGTTCCGGCTGCCGGGTCACGGCA
>JARCMB010000164.1 GCA_030248825.1 Pseudanabaenaceae cyanobacterium MP8IB2.15
CCCTTGAGGCCCGTTCTTGAGCCGTCGGATATCTCATCCCATCGCGATCGTACCAATACACCCATTCACGTGACCAATTATCGAGCACATTCTGCTCACAACCAATCCCCAACTCAATCTCTGGTATCCAAACCATTTGTCCTCCTTCTTGTTGTAAAAGAGCAACTGATGGCATAAGTTCGTACTTCCCGTTAATCAGCTTATACACTTCTAGGGACTGGTGTTTTTTGTAAATCTTTCTGCCAGTGGTGGAGTTATATGCGACATAGTAGAGAATCCCTAGCTCTTCATACTTGGCTAACTTGAGATCGTATTCGCCGTTATATTTTTTAGAAACTACTTCCAAAGCTAAAATCGGCAGGGCTTTTTCGTGCCAGAGCAAATAGCTTAAGCGTCCACCTTCACCAGTATTTCTCGGTACGCCTAAGGCTAGAAAGCCATCTGGAACAATACATTTAGACTTTTCAGGCTCTTCGATGTTGGGTTCGTAATAGATGCCCATATCTACACCCCAAAACCAATCGTCTCGGTCTGCCCAGATTTCAGCCAGCAAACTCAGCAAAATATTCGGGATATGATTTTGAAGTTCGTTATCCACAGGAGTCTCATCGGAATCTGGCAGGTCTTCCGCAGTTGGTAAGTGTCGGCGGTATTCTGAAGATACAGTAACCATGGCTTCCTGATTCAGTATGTTTGCTTTATTCTGTCATATTTTTGTTTTCAAGTGGTTGGGTGTAGAGGTAATTCTACTGAGATCCATGCTCCGCAGGTGTCGGGATGGTTTTCGGCTTTGATTGTACCTTCGTGTAAACGGACAATTTGCCAGACGATCGCTAAACCCAAACCACTGCCGCCTCGATCGTCTTCTAACCTCGATCGAGACTGATCGACCCGATAAAATCGATCGAATATATGTGGCAAAGCGGCTTCAGGGAAACCAGGGCCAGAATCAATAATTTCAATTAGGACTCGATCTTCAGCTTCGACCAAACTAACTTTGACCAGCACAATCTGTAACGATGGACTGTACTTAATGCTGTTATCAAATAGATTAAATAACAGGCGATAGATCCGCGATTCATCTGCTTCTAAGAGCAATCGATCGGGCCCATGATACTCCAATCTAACTCTGTGTAATGCCAGAGGTTCTAAACTCGCCCATACCGAATGCACAAGCTTGGGTAAATCTATGCTGGTATGAACCAATTTGAGCGCAGAGCTTGGATCGAGTTTGCCTAGCTCCAGCAAATCTTGCACCAAATTGCTAAGGCGAATCACTTCATCGAGCAATCGATCGATCCAAAGCCGCAAACCAGGCTCCAGACGCACCTGCAATGTCTCGGCGATCAGACGAATCGAGGTTAAAGGGGTTTTGAGTTCGTGTGCGACATCTGAAGCCCATCGATCTCGTTGCTGGCTGAGGGAAACGGCTTCTTGGCAGTCTTCGATAAAAATCCCAATCTGTCCATCTTCAAGCACAATGCTGTGACCGCGTAACGGGCGATCCTGTTGTGGTGTGGGATAGAGCGGATCGGGTGCAACACTATGAAAAACCCATTCCTGTTGCAAGGATTGTTGGGTCTGTCTTGTTCGATCGATCAGTTGGTCGAGTTCATAGGAGCGCACCATTTGCAGCAGTAGTTTTTGCATCGCTGTTT
Source organism: Pseudanabaenaceae cyanobacterium MP8IB2.15 (assembly GCA_030248825.1). Lineage (GTDB taxonomy): Bacteria > Cyanobacteriota > Cyanobacteriia > Pseudanabaenales > Pseudanabaenaceae > JARCMB01. The sequence goes on from JARCMB010000164.1 coordinate 1,659, forward strand.
GGTCTCGGCATGAATTAATGCTGAGTAACCGACAAGCTTGATTGTTGCAATTAGACAGTCGATTTTCGGCATCTACCTGTATGTATCCGATCGGCGCGTTTTGAATGATTCGCTGCCAAGTCGCGATCGCCTGTTGATTTTGCTGCAATTGGGAACGAATCGCGGTGCGATCTCGTTTACCCAAAAGAGCTAAAAATTTAGAGCTGGATTTTAATCGAACTCGGTAGATGTAGATTGAACTTAAGCCAATCGCTAATCCTAATAAAAACCAGAGCAGCCCCATATTTCCATGAAAAACAATACTCTAGCCTAGCCGATAACCAAAGCCTCTGATCGTGACGAGATATTTAGGATCGCTAGGATCGGTTTCGAGTTTTTCGCGGAGCCAGCGCATATGCACATCGACAGTCTTGCTATCACCAACAAAGTCAGCACCCCAAATTTTTTCGAGCAGTTGCTCCCGCGACCACACACGACGGGGATGTGACATAAATACTTCGAGGATGCGAAATTCTTTGGGCGACAGGTTGACCTCGCCGCCGCGCACCGTTACCCGACATTCTTGGGGATACATCGTAATGTCACTAAATCGCAACACCGAACCCTGTGATTGATAGTTGTAGTGTCTGCGTCGCATCAGAGCGCGGCAACGTGCCACCAGTTCACGCATCCCAAATGGCTTAATCAAATAATCATCTGCACCGACTTCTAAGCCCACAATTCGATCGGACTCATTACCTTTGGCACTCAACATCAAGACTGGGACTCCATTGCCCTCATGTCGAATCATTCTGCAAAGGTCAAGCCCATTAATGTAGGGCAGCATAATATCGAGAATAATCAGGTCAATCTGTTCGGATTTATGGACTGTGCTCAAGGCGCTATAGCCATCTTCGGCAAGTAAGAC
>JARCMB010000165.1 GCA_030248825.1 Pseudanabaenaceae cyanobacterium MP8IB2.15
AAAACTCAACTTCTAGTTTGATATCACTAGTTTAACAATTCGCCATGCTAGTTTAGTAAATAGCTCAAACAAGGAAGAGTAAGGAAATAATGCTAACAAGTGTTGATGGAGTTTACCGTAACGGTCGCGTAGAACTCACCGCAAATCCCACTGATATACCTGAAGGCACTTGGGTGATTGTTACCTTTGTGAGATCGAGTGATATTGATTTAGAATCTCAAGGAATTGACAAAGAGCAGGCTAAAGTTCTACGAGCAAGCCTAGCGACCTTCTCAGATGATTGGTCTAGTCCTGAAATGAGTATTTATGACAACTACGATGCAGCCAAAGCAAAAAACTATTAAGCGAGGTGATATTGCTCTTGTCCTCTTCCCAAACTCTAACCTAAGTTCTGCTAAAACACGACCTGCATTAATCGTACAAGCGGATGAGTTGCAAACGGGGCTGCCCCAGATCATTGTCGCTATGGTTACTAGCCAAATGTTTCGAGCAGGTCATCCTAGTCGCGTAACTATTTTGCTGGATTCTCCAGAGGGACAGCAGTCAGGCTTGCTTACAGATTCAGTTGTGATGACGGATAATCTGGCAACAATTTTGATTTCAGCGATTCATCGTGTGATTGGCTCACTACCAACACCAGATATTGATGCAGCATTGAAACATACACTTGGGTTGTAGAGAAGCGTTACGATTGCTGGCAAAAATTGCGAAGACAATAGCAGCACAAGCTAGCTTGCGGTGGGAAGCATTACTAGAAATTACTGCCAAAGGATTTTTCTGTCCAAGTTTCGATCTCGTCGAGTTTGGCGTTGAGCGTTAGATCGTATTTGAGTGGGGTGATTGTGATGTAGTTATCTCGAATGGCTTGGACATCTGTGCCTGGAGCCGCTTCTTCCTCGATCACTTCGCCAGAGAGCCAGTAGTAAATTTTGCCTCTCGGATCGATCCGCTTCTCAAAAATATCGCGATAACGCCGAATCCCTAGTTGGGTTACCTTCACGCCACAAATATCTGCGGCTTCGATCGCGGGAATATTTACATTTAATAAAATTGGTTCGGTGAGTGGATGTTGAGAAATCGCATCGACCAACCGCTTCGCAAATGCCGCACCCGCTCTAAAATCAGTTGAGACAAAACTCGACAAGCTAAACGCAATACTGGGGATATTCTCTAGCACCCCCTCCATTGCTGCCGAGACCGTGCCAGAGTAAAGCACATCCGTACCCAGATTCGAGCCGCGATTGATCCCAGACAGCACCAGATCGGGAGGTTCTGTCAACAGCGCATCTAATGCTAATTTTACCGTATCGGATGGTGTGCCCGAACATGCCCACGCGGTCACAGATGGGTGAAAAATATTCTCGATCGAATCCACCCGTAGAGGTTCTTGTAGAGTCAGGGCGTGTCCTGTGGCTGACCGCTCTCGATCGGGGCAGACCACCGTGACTTGATGCTCTCCACCACTCAGGGCATCGGCTAAGGCTTTAACGCCAGGAGAATAAATGCCATCATCATTGCTAATCAGAATATTCATCAAGATACACGGCTAATTAAAAACAATCCTGCGCCCAAACAGATCAGATTTGGCATCCAAGCGGCGGCGACAGGCGTAAGAATTTCGACTTGACCTAACGCACCGCAGATAAACAAGAGCATGTAGTAGGCAAAAATAATTAAGACACTAACGCCGAAACCAAGGGCAGTGCTGGTACGTTGGGGGCGCATTCCCAAAGGCGCACCGACTAGGGCAAATACGACACAGATAAATGGCAGCGCGTATTTTTGTTGCAGGCGCACTTCTAACTTGCGTTCTTCTTTGAGATCGCCAGACTGGCGGATCAGTCCAATATAGCGGCTCAATTCCTTAATATTCATCTCATCAGCACTGCGTTGCTCTTGGGCTAGATCGAGCGGAGCGCGGGTAAGTTGCAAATCTTGCTGATCGAACTTGAGAATGCTGTGATAAGTCCCACTAGAATCGATAATGTAAGTCGTACCCTTCCGAAATTTCCAGACATTTTGGTCTGTGACCCAGACGGCTGACTCGGCTGCCAGAATTTGTGTTGGTTTGCCCTGAGAGAAGTCTAATACAGTCAGATCGAGCATCTGCTTACCATCAAACCGTCGGGCATAGAAGCTGCGAATCAAGCCCTGCTCTTTTTTGCCGTCAGGCTGCACGAGTTCGCCGTACTGTTGATAAAAGATATCTTTGGTTTTGAACTGCGGACTAGTTTGATTCAGTGCGGCTCTCATTGTGGTTTTAGCTTGGTAGTTAGCAGCAGGGACGATCGCTTCGTTAAACACAAAAGTCAGCCCTGTAACCATAAAACTCAGCACAACCGCAGGCAGCACTAGCCGATACACACCCACACCACAACTGCGTAAAGCCGTAGTCTCACCATCCGCCGAAAATCGACTATAGGTGATCAACGTTGCCAGCAGTACCGACATCGGGAATGAATACACCATGAAGCCTGGCAGTTGCAACGCAAAAATCTCGATCGCCGTGAAGATGTTTAAGCCTGCATCGGTAATCAGCCGTACCAGCTCAAACAACGAGCCGATTGCTAAAGTGATCGACGAAAATGCCCCAACGCCAAACAAAAACGGTGCCAACATCTCGTAACTGATGTAGCGATCCATGATCGAAATGCGAGGCAGCCAACCCAGTGGGATTGGCCAGGCGCGTTTAGTTTTTTTGACTCTCAAATTCGGTATTGTCGCCATGTTTCTTGTAACTTATCAGCTTTTGGGGCGGCTTGTGGGACTAAAAATGGAAGTTCTCTCCCAGATAATACTTGCGGACTTCAGAGTTTTCCGCTAATTCGCTACTATTTCCCGATGCCATAATTTCACCGTCGCGCATAATGTAGGCTCGATCGATGACGCTCAGAGTCTCGCGCACGTTGTGATCGGTAATTAGAATCCCAATATTTCGATCGCGCAGTTCTGCCATAATTTTTTGGATTTCACCCACGGCAATCGGGTCAATTCCCGCAAATGGTTCATCGAGCAGGAGAAATTTGGGGCCATCTTTGCCGATTGCTAAAGCTCTAGCAATTTCGGTACGTCGCCGTTCGCCACCCGACACCTGCAATCCTAGGGTTGAGGCAACGTGCTGTAATCTAAACTCATCTAGGAGCTTTTCGGCTTTATGCTGCCACATGCGGCGTGGTACACCAGTTTGCTCCATCACCAGCAAAAGATTATCTCGCACCGATAAATGTCGAAAAATCGTCGGCTCCTGAGCCAGATATGCCATACCCAAGCGAGATCGAAGATGAATTGGCAACTTTGTAATGTCTCGATCGTCGAGCAAAACTGTACCGTGATCGGGACTAACTAAGCCAGTAGTGATATAGAAGGTGGTAGTTTTACCTGCGCCATTTGGGCCGAGCAAACCGACAATTTCTCCTTGTTTGACCTGAAGACTCACCTCATGCACCACCTGTCGCTGCCCGTAAAGCTTACTGATGTTATTAAGCGTAATTTCTTGCATAGAAGCTAAGGACTGGGTTTGGATTCTGGTTTGGAGCCAGAGGCTGGACTTGAGGGTGATTGAGTCGCAGGTTTAGCATTAGCAGGAGGTGCAGTTTTGACGGGAGTAGCTGGGATCGCAGGACTAATTGAGCTTTTAAATGCGGGCTTAATATCCTTAATCGGTGTGGTTGAGGCGGTTGGGGCTGGTTCATCGCTAACAACATAAACCGACTCAACTTGTTGATTTGAGTTGGGTTTGGCTTGGAACTTACCTTCCTCAATCAAGTATGTGATCGTTTCTGCCTTGATGCTGTTGCCATCTTGGAACACGATCACATTGCCTGAGAGCACGATCCGCTTTTCTTTCGAGAAGTATTGAGCTTGAGCCGAGGTTGCCTTGATTTGGCGAGCAGGATAGTTCATTTGGACATTACCCTTCGCTGTGACCACACCAGTTTTGGCATTCGCCTCCTGCACGTCAGCCCGAATCGTCAGGGCGGAATTTGATGCATTTTGGGCTAGAGCATTAGGAACATTTGCTCCCAACAATGCTAGCAGCAGGGATAGTTTCCCCAGATATTTGAAATTCTTCATTTAGCTACCGACCTCTAATTTTGAGTCATTGCTGGCAATCGCGATCTGTATAAATCTACAATACGACTTACCACTTGTGACACGCTTAACCCATCAGTATTAACTTCGATCGCATCCAACGCTTTTTTTAAAGGCGACACAGCACGGGTACTATCGATATGATCGCGCTCTCTGATTGCGGCTTCGATTTGGGCAAGGTCGATCGATCCTTCACCTTGGGCAAGCAAATCCTGTTGGCGACGATGGGCGCGTTCTTGTACTGTTGCGGTTAAAAAGATCTTCACCTCTGCTTGGGGAAATACCTTTGTGCCAATATCCCGCCCTTCCATCACGATGCCGCCGAGTTTACCCAGTTCTTGCTGCTTTTGGACTAGCACCTGACGCACTGCTGCCTGAGACGCGATCGACGCGACATTGCTAGTAACTAAAGGGCTGCGAATTTCACGGGTCACGTCATGCCGATCGATCGATACCTGCGGCGGTTGGTCGATCGAAGCGGCGGCTAAAAGCTGAATCTCGCAACTACAAGCGATCTTCGCTACGGCATCAAGATCGTTAATATCGATCCCAGCTTGCAACACCGCCCATGTCACGGCTCGGTACATTGCGCCCGTGTCGAGATATAGCAGCCCCAGTTCACATGCGGCGAGTCGGGCAACCGTAGACTTTCCCGCCCCTGCTGGCCCATCGATCGCCACAATTGGTTTGCGATTTGGTTTTCGATCTTGTGGATGCAGCAACATGTTATCAATTAGGCGAGTTGTACCAATATGGACAGCGATCGCTAACATCGCCCCATCTTTTATATCATCCCCTGCCAAATATGTTAAGGGCTGTAAAGATAAGGGATGGACAAGTTCGACAT
>JARCMB010000166.1 GCA_030248825.1 Pseudanabaenaceae cyanobacterium MP8IB2.15
GACAATAGCGTTCTGCCAAAACCGCCCTGACCAATTAGCGAGATCGCACGGTATCGATCGACTAGCAGCAACTGCGAACCACAATGCTGGTAAAGTTTAGCGTCACTGGGATTTTGTCGATCGCAATTAGGATTGAGGCAGTGGCTCATAAGTATTCCTTACTTGAACAGTTGAGGTGGTATTAACCCCACCTCTTTGCAGAATACCCCTGTGGAGAATTAAGTCAGCTACCTGAAACAGTTTTTTTCGATCGACCAGTTTGGGATTCGATCGATTAGTTTTCTGAAAGCCATCGATCGAGCAGTTTGGTTGGAAATTTCTGCTCTAGTCTAAACGAAGAAGCATGATTAAATAATGAAGCTGTACTGCGAGTGAATAAGCCAAATATTTAAAAAGCCTTGAAAAAGTTATATTGTAATCGGAATATATTTACCCTTCCTACGCAATGCAAGACTCTCCGAACTCTCGTCCCACAGAAGGCTTAGAGATTTTTAGCGATCGAAGCTTTCCCGAATGGCTGGCGCAAGAGCAAATCAGCATTGGCTATACAACCTACCAAACCGATCGATTAACTCTGTTAGGCGTAAACTCAGAGACTGGGAGGTTTTCGGGGTTTGAACGCAGCTTTGGCAGAGCGATGGGACTGTACGTTCAAGAGAATCGTTTGTATTTGGGAACGAAGTATCAAATCTGGCAATTTGAGAATGCTTTGGAACTAGGTCAATTGCATAATGGCTATGACAAACTCTATATCCCGAAAGTTGGATATACCACAGGCGATTTGGATGTTCACGATATCGTCATAGATGGGAACGGACAGCTAGTTTTTGTCAGTACGATGTTGAATTGCTTGGCGACCTTGAGTTCCAGCCATAGTTGCAAGCCGCTCTGGAAGCCTCCGTTTATCTCGCGGGTGATTAATGAAGATCGATGTCATCTCAATGGTTTAGCATTAGTCGATGGCTTCCCTCGCTATGTCACGGCTTGCAGTCAGTCGGATATTGTCGATGGTTGGCGCGATCGACGTGTGGCGGGGGGATGTGCGATCGACATCCAAACTAACGAGATTTTGGTGCGGGGTCTATCGATGCCACACTCACCACGTTTTTATCAGGGCAAACTCTGGTTGCTCAACTCTGGAACGGGCGAATTGGGCACAGTGGATATGGCGGCAGGAAAGTTTGAGCCTCTAGTTTTCTGTCCAGGATTTTTGCGGGGATTGGCTTTTTGGAAGAACTGGGCAATTGTCGGACTGTCTAAACCACGACATGGCGATCGAAGTTTTTCGGGTTTACCTTTGGATGAAACTTTGACCAAAAAGGATGCCGATCCGCGTTGTGGCTTGATGGTGATCGATCTAAATTCTGGCGCGATCGTGCATTGGTATCAAATCGAGGGCATCGTAACGGAACTCTATGATGTCCAAGTGTTGCCAAACGTGCAACGCCCGATGCTGCTGGGATTCCAAACCGAAGAAATCGCGCAACTGATTTCGATCGCTCCTGCCGATCTCGCTCCCATCTCATCCAATCCAATTCAACTCTCAACTCCATCTGCTCCAACCCAAATCGAAGCTGACATAGTGCCACAGACCGAAACCATAGCGCATGAATCAGTGCATAAATCTTCGATCGATTTGGCTCAGACCCAGCTCGATCGAAGTCGTTTATTCAAGCAGCAAAATCAACTATCAGAAGCTGAAACTTGCTTGCGGGAGGCAGTTCGGATCTATCCTCAGTTTTGGGGGGCTTGGAATAATTTGGGAACCTTACTCCAAAATCAAAATCGCCTAGAGGAAGCCTTGCAGTGTTATGAGATCGCAATTCTGCATAATCCAACCTTTGCCGAATCGATCGCCAATCGAGCTAGTCTGTGGCAATTAGACGGAGAATTAGAACGAGCTAAGACCGACTATTTGCAAGCGATTCAACTTAAGCCCGAATATGTGCCAGCCCACTTTAATCTCGCGACGATTTACTACCAACAGAGACATTTTGAAGCGGCGATCGAACACTTTCAGGAGGTCGTAAAGCTTCAGCCCAATTATCATGAAGCTCATTTTGCCTTAGCCCAAATTTTGGAATATCGCGATCGATATGAGTTGGCAGAGCAGCACTATCAGTTAGCCGAGCAATTCAGTCCGAATCCTTTACAAATATCGTTGGTAGTTGCGAATTTACGACTGAGATTTTGTGATTGGCGCGAGTATGAAAAACGCACTCAGGATCTAATCGCCATACTTTCAGATCCGATCCAAAGGCAGCATTGCTATCTAAGTCCTCTGACTGCGAGTAATTTCCCCATTCCTTTAGCTTTGCATCGAGCTATGGCAGAAGTTAGAGGCTATTCACTGGTGCAACAGGCTACACAACTGCAACTAAAACATCCGTCGCTGAGATTTAGTCACGATCGATCGATGCGCTCGAAAATTCGGCTTGGCTATATCTCTCCCGATTTTCGCGAACATGCTGTAGGGCGGTTAATTTGTGAGTTGTTTCAACATCACGATCGAGCACGATTTGAGATATTTGCTTACAGTTGCGTAGATGTTAACGATCGAATTACCCAGCAAGTTCGATCGGGTTGCGATCGATATATCGATTTATCGGCGCTCTCAACGGCTGATGCAGCTAAACAAATTCATGGGGATAAAGTTGATATCGCGATCGATCTGGCAGGTTATACAATTGGCAATCTCTCGGAGGTGTTAGCTCTCCAACCCGCACCGATTCAAATCCAGTGGTTGGGATATCCCGATACGATGGGCGCACCGTTTATCCAATATATCTTAGCGGATAATTGGCTGATTCCATCTGAACACACTTCTCATTTCACCGAAGAAGTAATCTATCTCCCTCATGCTTTTGTCTCGTCACCTTTACCAATTCGCGATCGACCCTTCACCCGAACTGAACTAGGCTTACCAAAGACAGGATTTATCTATTGCTGCTTTAATTCCCACTACAAAATTAACCCGCAAGTATTTGATGTCTGGATGAGAATTTTAAACCAAGTACCGAAATCAGTTCTATGGCTGACTGATGGCGACGAAAGAGCCAAGCAAAATCTCCGTCAAGCCGCAATCGATCGAGATGTCGATCCGAAACGGTTAATTTTTGCCAGTAAAAAGGATCATGGAGATTATCTCGCCCAATTTCAAGTTGCCAATCTCTTCCTCGACACCTTTAATTATAATGCTGGATCGACTGCGGCTGCGGCAGTTTGGGCGGGTTTACCTCTATTAACCAAACTTGGCGAAACATATGCGGGGCGGATGGGGGCGAGTATTTGTAGCAGCGTCGGGCTGGAATCGATGATTTGTCAGAGTGTGGAGGAATATGAACAACGTTCGATCGAATTTGGCAAAAATCCAGCTTTACTCAAATCGATCGAATCCAAGCTCCAAAAGCACAAAGAGCAATTACCACTTTTTAACCTTGCCAAATTTGCCCGAGATCTAGAGTCGGCTTACCGCAGGATCTGGGATAGCAATGGCAACTAAAACACTGAGATATTGGAACTTAAGAGCGTAGGACTTCCTATAAGCGTAGCCAGAATCGAACTCGCGCCTACTCCACTTCCATCCGCATCAAATCGCAGAATCCCAGTCGCAGTGTCGTAAATCAATCTTTGTGCCGCTGTCGTTGCTGCTGCTCCCAACCCAAACTGACTCGGCAGGAGAACGCCTGGCAACAAACCACCACCAAAACCACCTTGACTGACACGAATCGTGTCTAAACTACCAGCAAACACAATAATCGTATCGCATCCATCCGTGGGAGAACTAAAGACGAAACTATCGCTATCCGCCCCACCGATTAGAACATCTGCACCTGCATCACCGCGAATGCTGTCATTTCCAGTCCCACCAACTATGGTATCGTTACCCGTTCCACCCGATAAACTGTCATTGCCAATACCACCATCGATGTAGTCATTGCCTTCTTGACCAAAGATTCGATCGAATCCTGCATATCCATAAATCGTGTCATTGGAACTAGAACCAAC